>NZ_AP039677.1:0-63733 GCF_055397625.1 Flexivirga sp. G2 | reverse complement strand
GTTCCTGCTGTGTTGACTCCTACAGTTTAGCTTAGTTAGCGTGATTAGCCTAGTTAGTCTCAGGTGCTGGACGGCGCAATATCCCTGCAATGGCGCGGCAAACGACAGGCGAGCAGCGGCACCAAACCCGGCCGAGCTGCCATCCCCTCCTCATCAGCTACTCCCCCAGCCACCGACTTCGGTGCGCCGCGTGGAGGACTCGGTGGCGGGCGAGGCGGATTCCGCCAGGGCGCGGCCATTGCGCGCCGTGGCCACCCCCGCCGGCGGTCGGAGCGCAGCGACGCCGGCGGGGGTGGCCACGGGGTGCTTCGGTTGTGACCGTGGAAGCGGCCTCGCCCGCCACCCAGCGCGGCCCCAGCCGCGCCACGGGGCCGGCGACGGCCCGCTAGGGCCTCGCTGGCCCCCAACAACACCGCCACGCCGCAGGCGTGTCCGATCACGCGCCCGAAGCCGCCGACCTGGCATGGGTGCGAGCCGGGCCGGCGGCGGCGTGCCACTGGTTACTCCTCCTGCAACTCGTAGCCCTCGGCCGCCAGCGCGTCGCGCAACCTAGCGTTGTCGCGGATCGCCTGGCCGACGACCGGGGCGTAGACGGCAGCGGGGTCGCCGTCATGGTCGACGAGGACAGCACAGGTGCGCACGTCGAGGACTTCGCCCGTGTGCGGGCAAGTGATGACGCGGGCGACCATCGTCCGAATGAGTTCGGCGCGGATGGCTTCGCGAATCTCGCTCATGATTTTGTACCTTTCGGGTGGTTGATTCCTGCTGTGTTGACTCCTACAGTTTAGCTTAGTTAGCGTGATTAGCCTAGTTAGTCTCGGGTGCTGGACACCTGGAATTTGTTGCAATGACGGTCTTTTTGCTCGTGGGCGGACTACGGCCCGGGCCCCGCATCGCGGAGTCCGGGCCGTAGTCAACTGGCGGCTTAGGCCACTGCCAGCGCCTGCCAGGCGCGTTCTTTGTCCTTCACGGGATCGGCACTGGTGAGCAGGCGGGTCGCACGGGCTTGCGCGTCGTGCATACCGCGGCGCGCCTGGATCGGGGCGTAGTGGTCGACGTATTCGGCGGCGACCTGGTAGCCGGCCCACCGGGTGCCGCGAATGCCGGCCTGAGTGTCGGCGTCGTGCCACAGCTGGTCCAGGCGCTGTGTCCGCCTGCGTGCGGCCTTCTGCGCCCTCGGCGAGTCGTCGCGCTCCGGGCGGCCGAACACGTCGCCCATAATCCGCTGAAATTCGGCCTCGGTCAGGGTTTCCTGGATCATCTTCTCGGCCTCAGCCTCGAATGCCTCGAAGTATTCGAAGGTCAGATCCAGGGCGGCGCGGGCCTGGTCGACGGCGCGCTTGGCTCCTGAGGTGTGACGGATCTTCACCATTCCGCGGTGGTCGTGCAGCGCTGCGGCCTGGGTATTGGCGCAGACGACCCGCACCGGGGTGAGCAGCAGCCGGAAGGCGGTTTTTCCGTTATGGCTGTTGAGTGCCGCGATGTTGAGGCGTACGGGGTCGACTCCCCCGACGCGCATCGTTTCGGGCAGTTGCATCGTGATGAACGTCTGTCGTCCACCCTGCAGGCTGCCCGCCGTGTCGAAGATCGCGCCGGACTGGTCGACCAGCAGATTTAGGAACTCGGCGTGTTCCTCGTTCTGGATCGGGGTGTAGAACTCCCCGACCACGCCGAGAGGCTCGGTCGCGCCCGTGAACGGGTTGGTACGGACCGAGCAGTATTCGCGCGGCACGTCGATTGTCGTCACGCCGTCCGGGGTGATCTCCGTGGCAGTCATGGGCAGCTTGCGCACGTTCCAGCCGCCGAGGTGCCCAAGGGTCATGGCCTCTTCGGCCGTGAACGCGCGGCCTTCGATGGTGGTGCCGAGCTGGTGCCAGGCATCCTTGCGGGCGAATATCGCGGCGGCCTGGTTTTCGTGGGTCTCAATTCCGTGCATGGTTGGTGCCTTTCGGATTGGTTGGGTTCCTGCTGTGTTGACTCCTACAGTTTAGCTTAGTTAGCGTGATTAGCCTAGTTAGTCTCAGGTGCTGGACGGCGCAATATCCCTGCAATGGCGCGGCAAACGACAGGCGAGCAGCGGCACCAAACCCGGCCGAGCTGCCATCCCCTCCTCATCAGCTACTCCCCCAGCCACCGACTTCGGTGCGCCGCGTGGAGGACTCGGTGGCGGGCGAGGCGGATTCCGCCAGGGCGCGGCCATTGCGCGCCGTGGCCACCCCCGCCGGCGGTCGGAGCGCAGCGACGCCGGCGGGGGTGGCCACGGGGTGCTTCGGTTGTGACCGTGGAAGCGGCCTCGCCCGCCACCCAGCGCGGCCCCAGCCGCGCCACGGGGCCGGCGACGGCCCGCTAGGGCCTCGCTGGCCCCCAACAACACCGCCACGCCGCAGGCGTGTCCGATCACGCGCCCGAAGCCGCCGACCTGGCATGGGTGCGGGACCCGCCAGGGCGTCGATTCGGACTGGCGGGTCCCGTCGCGTGGGGGAGCGGGGGCTTAGACGCTCCAGGCCGGGCGGTGCGCGATTTCCTCGGCCAGGGCGTCAAGGCGGGAGCGCACGAAGTTGCGCTGTTCGCCGGTCGCGTGCCGAAGGGCTCGCTCTGCGACGAAGTATTCGTTCCACAGGTCGGTTTCGCCGAGACCCTCGAGCTCGCGCTCGGCGGTCTCCTCGCCAGCGGCAAACTTGCGCTCGGCCCAGCGACGAAGGTGCTCACGCAACTGCGCCATGTTGGCGGTGGCGCCCCGTGGCACGGGCGCCCCGGTGGCTTCCGCTACGGCATCCAGCTGCTGCGGCATGGGTTGATCGTGGTCCTGCCCGCAGAGCGTCCAGTCGAGCATCGTGGCGGCAGCGGGCTGATCGCGGTGGTCGACCACGTCGTGCCAGGCGGCCGACAACAGGTTGCTGGCGAACTGGCTGCGGTGGGACGCGGGGGAGAGGTCCGGTGTCTGGTTCATCGTCTGCTCCTGGTGGTCGAGGTCCTGCTGTGTTGACTCCTACAGTTTAGCCTAGTTAGCGTACTTAGCCTAGTTAGTCTCAAGTGCTGGACGACGCAAGATCCCTGCAATGGTGGGGCGTAGAGCGCGAAATGGCCCGGCCCTCGGTAGTCGAGGGCCGGGCCCGGCTGGTGCTGATGGGCTGGTTAAGCGCTGGCCTTGGCCTTGGCTGTCTTGGGCAGGCCTGCGGCCTCGCGCTCGATCGGTGAGGGTGTGTAGCCCCATTCGGTCATGGCGGCGAGGTAGCGCCGGGTGCGGTCGCCTGCGTGCCGCCAGTGGTCGCGGGCCGACTCGCGAGAGACCTGGTCGTGCCAGTCGATGAGCAACTGGTGGATCGCGAACCGCAGCGCAGTTTTCGGTCCGGCCTTGGTCGCGGTCGCGATGCGCTTCTTGCCCTCGGGGGACCACCCGTTGGCCGATTCGATGCGGTCGCCGTGCGCCAGGGCGACCGCGAGGAACTTCTCGGCGTTCTTCGGCGCGGTCTTGCCACCCGCGAACGAGTCGAGCCATTCGGCGCGGACCGGCCCGGTTGCCTCCCACGCCTTGTTGTTCTCGATCACGCGGCGACGTTCGGCCTTCTCCTCCTCGGTCATCGGGGTGCGCTGCGGCTGGTCGCCGTCGCTGTCAGCCTGCAGCTTCTTGTGCTTGTTGGCCCTGGCGTCGGTGCAGACGTAGACCAATTCGCCCGCGATACCGCCGTTCTCGTCACGCTTGTGGGCGATGTAGGCGGCATGCCCGGGGCAGGCGGTGTGCGACGCCGGGTCCATCGCCTGCCCCTCAATCGCCCCGCGAAGCTCGCTGAGAGCCTTCCCAGGGCGTCCGTAGCCCACGGCCTGCCATTCGGACACGACCGTGACGCCTTCGGCGTCTGCGTGCTCCTGAGCGTCTTTGTCGGCCGCGTCGCGGGCTTTGTCGTCGCGGGCGCGCTGGGCGACGTATCGGGCGTCTCCGTCCTCGACGGCTTCCAGGATTTCCTGCTGGGTCTCCGGGTCGTCGTCGAACTCCGCGATCAGTGCGGCATCGAGTAGGGACATGCCGGGGTTCTCGGTCGCTGCCTTCGTGGCGACCTTCGATTTCACCGTGACCAATGCGGCATCGATTTCTCGCACGTCGCGGCGGGTCTTGCCCGCGATCTGCTCGGCGCTCATGCCGAATCCGGCGAGCTGCTCGTATGCGGCCAGGCGGTCTGTCTCCCGCACGTTCGCACGGTGATCGTTCTCTGCCAGCTGCCGCACGATCCGGTCGACGTCGTCGCCGCTGCTTCCTTCCGGGAGCACTACGACCTGCACGTCGTCCTGCCCGATGGCCAGCGCTGCCAGGGTGCGCCGCTGGCCCTGGCGCACGACCACGCCATCGGCGGTCTGAATGCCCACGATGGGCTGCAAGATGCCGAGGTCACGAATCGAGGCGATTAGGTCGGCGTCGTCGGGGTTGTGCTCAGGATCGAGCGCCGTCACGTCGCGCACGTTCGCGCCCAGGATCAGCTTGCTTGTCGGGAGCGTCTGCAGCGTCGCCTTCTGCACTGCGGCGGTGCGCTTCGTCGCGGGCTTGCGAGTGGTCTTGGTTGCACTCATGGTTGGTGCCTTTCAGGTTGGTTGGTTCCTGCTGTGTTGACTCCTTCATATTAGCCTAGTTAGCATGATTAGCCTAGTTAGTCTCACATGGTGGAGGCCAGGATTCCGCAGAATGGCGCGGCGATTTGAGGGGCAGAGACAGGACCAGCCGCCCGGCTACCATCCCCTCCTCAACAGCCCTCGGTCGACGACGGCAGCCGCGAGAGTTCCCCACCGGGCCGCTAACCCGGCGATGCCTCGTCGGTCGGAGCCGGCCGCACCGTGAGCACACGACTAGGGAGGGGTACTGATTGCTGTCGCAGCGGCCGGGGCCGGGCGCCGAGGAGTGCTTGTCACGCCGCAGGCGTGTCCGAGCATCTCGGTTCAGCGCCGGCTTCCACCTCGCTGTTGGTGGTTTCTGGCAAGCTGCAATGAAGAATCCGAGACGAGTCTTGGGGGAGGAGCTCGACAGCATGGTGAGGATCGCGGCGATGAAAAGGGTGAGCGGCTGCCTAGCCGCGGGCGTCTTAGCGGCCTGCCTCGTCGGGTGTGGCTCGGGCAGTGACTCTGGTTCTGCCCCAAAGGGGGTGGCGCAGAAGTATGTCGACGGGTTAAAGCAGAGCAACTACTCGAAGGCGTGTGACCAAGTAGCGCCGAACGTCCAGAAGCAGTGCGCAACTCTGATGCCACAAACCGACATCAAGCTGTCCAACGTCAAGGTCGGTCGGCAGGTCATCAGTGGCGACCGGGCACTGGTCGCCACCACCGGGAAGGTGTGCCAGTCCGACACCTGCCACACCTTCACCGGCTCCAACTCGGGTTTGCCGGATGATTCCACGACGTTCGATCAGGCGTTCACCAAGGCCAGCAGCTCCGAGGATGCCGACGCAGTGAGTGCCATTGCGATGGTGAAGACCAAGGGCCGCTGGTACGTCCAGCTCAGCTGATCACCGCTGATCCCTCGATGAGCACGCTGAATGAGCGGGCCGAGCACCTGAGCAACGGCTGCCGTGCTGTGCCGCTGGTGGGGACACCGGCCGCACATGGTGACGGAACCAGGCAGAACAGTGATCGTGGGTTGGGCACCAGGCCCGCAGCATCGGAGCCAGCGACGCCGGTGTTGAGCGGCCGATCCGTGAGTTTCGCCCATCCGGTGAACCACCAAGGCGAGTCGTGCGCTGCCGTTTGTGCAGAATCCGCGTGGGCGACTGAGGCCAGTCTTCAAAATCTCTGGCCTCAGAACGGAGGTTCGGCGTATGAGCCGCCGTTGTCTGATGCCGGCTCGACGACGTCGACGGCGAGGTCCTGGCTGGTGACGCAGTCGGCGGTGCAGCTCGGGCACTCGACGACGTCGCCCTGGTGGTGACGCACGGCCATGATCTGCCGGGCGTACTGGCGCCCGGTGGCCGGATCCATCGGGTAGATCCACGCCGGACGGCATTGGTCGTGTTCGCACGGGCAGGGCGTGGGCGTTGGGGGAGTCCAGTCGTCGGTAACATCGAGCCGGCGCAATAGGGAGGCCAGCACGATCGCGGGCCGGGTGCGGATCCGGGCCGGGTCGTAGGTGGCGATCGGCCGGGTCGGCCGGCCGGCGGAGTTGCGGGCGTGATGGTCGTCGATCGCGTCGACCAGCTGTGCGGCCGTCCAGGCTTCGTCCGCGACGACGAACCTCTTCAGCATCGGCAACAGCCGTGTGATGCTCTCAGATCGCAGCCAGGGCAGGATTTTGACCAGTTCCTGGGCGATCGGGCGAGCTTGGACATGCCATGCCGGGCTCCTTGGTGGTCGGCGCCGCGAAGCGGCTCGATCCTTACGGCCGCGTGCGGCCGCCTGGCTACCAACGTGAGGAGTGATCTGGCGAGGTTTGGTCTTAAGAGCGGAGCCTCTGTCAGGGGGTGCAGTCCACAGGTGCCGGCGCCGTGCGCCGGGGTCGGTGAAGGCGACTTCTGTGGATAACCCGCGCTGGCGCGACGGTCGCACTCCGTCGCGCTTTGCGCTGCGCCACAACGTCATTCGCTCGGCAAAGGTGAGCATGCGGCCCATGACCACGACACGCTCGAGGCCAAGCGACCGGGCGACGTTCTGACAGCGGTGGATCGAGGCCTGGTCGACGTCGAGCACCGACGCGAGGGTTTCAGGTCGCACGATGCACCGCCGTCCGGTCCGCTGATCGGCGTACGCGGACCGGACCGTCAGGTAGCGGCGCAGCAACTTCTCCGACACCGGTGAACCGAGGCGCTTGTCGGCCGGGTCCGGCCGGACGGTGCGCAGCATCCCGTCTGGCGCGCGCCGCTTGGCGTCCGCGATGACGAGCGGAACGACGACCTGCAGCCACTGCTCACGGCCGGACCAGATCGGGATCTTGGCGTACGCGCCATCCGGGGCAACCTTGTGATGGGCATATGGCTCACGATCCGGGCCGCGGTCCTCCTGGTGCCACCGCGGCAAGAACTGCCGACGATCGCCGGCGTGCAGCTCCACATACGCAGCGTGCTCACGCGCGCAGCGGCGATGAAACAGCAGCACTCGGCGCGAGGGGATACCCGACGACACGCGGTCACGCGGGCGCGCTGAAGACTTTTGGGCAGCGTGAAGCTGCGGTACAGTGGGCAACGAAGAGCCACCTTTGAGCAGTTGGACTCACAAGTCCCGGCTGGTAACCGGGCGTAAGAACTTCAGATTGGTTCGCACTCAGCCGCCGCTGGTAACGGCGGCTTTTGTGCGTCTACGGGCGATTCGCCCGTTCCGGGTCAGCCGGTCAAGGGCAGCTCCTCGGATTGGGAGTGACTTCCGCGTGGTCGACGTGTCCGCGCGACGTTGTGGGGTAGGCGGGCCGGTTTGAAGGGCTCATCGAACAGCTTCGCCTCGGCGTACACCTGCACGGACACTCCGGCTGCCTCGGCCAGCGCCTTCAGCTCCTCGCGGCGCGAACGAGACATACGGATCAGAACATCCGCGCGGCGTTCCTCCGACCGCAGGTTCTCGTTAGTCATGCCAGCAATCCTGCAGCACTGCTAGCCGGTAGACGGGGAGCCTGGCTAGCGCGGCGTGTCGGGCGAAATCTAGTAACATTATTGCCGATGCTATTACGTCGCGCAGTCATAAGAAAAGCCGCCGGTAGTACCAGCGGCTTCCTCCGTGCTGCTCAGCTCGTGCTCGGTCAGCACCAGGTACAGGTGCGTCCCGATGCAGAAACCTGGCTGTGTCCGCCGACCTGCGCAGGACCTTGCACTACTCCGAGTGAGCCAAGGGCAACAACACCCAGCACGGCGACGATGAATTTGCGCACGGCATTGCCTTTCCAGGGGACGGATTTGCTACAGACTCTGCAATATTACGGCCAACTCTTGTTCCCTGTCGACCGACTCGGCTGTATAGGGTCGACGGCGTGACAACGGCTGGCCAGCGGGCCCTCGAGTGGTATCGCCTCCTTGCGTTTCCATCGCGCGTGTGGGCGATCGACGTATTGAAGGCGTTCGGTGACATGACCGCCGAAGAACTGGCGGAGGAGGTACCCGCCGGCGCACGGCGCAATATGGCAAAGGTCCACCTACCCGCCCTTCAAAAGGCGCAGCTGGTCGAGAGCTACGCGGACGAGCACGGCGTAACACGCTACCGGCCGACTCTCGGGGAGCCTGTCGACCTGGACATAGATCCCGACGATGAAATGCTCCGCCGTGCGCTGATGGAGTTTGAGCGCGTCTACACCCAGCGCCGTATCGACAGAATCCGCCAGTGGGCGTCCGAACATTGGACGAAGTGGTCCGAGCGGTGGGCACGTGCGGCGACGACGGCGGACTACTTCGAGCAGGCCACCCCGGAGGATCTTGAGCGTTTCGGTGACCGGCTGGCCGAGGCGATCGACGAACTGCGTGCCGCGGGCGTGAAGCGGAAGGCGCGAGGGGAGGACACCGACGTCGAGCCTGTCTTCATCACCGTGAGTTGTTTCCCGCTCAGGCGGAGTGGTGAGCAGTGACGGCAGCTGTGGCGCAGGGGGTGGGTCGTTGGCGTTATCTAGGTAGCTACCTCGGCGACCAATTTGGCGATGGCCTTCTCTACACGTCCCTGGGTTGGATTTCGACTCCTCTGGCCGGCCCCTTGGGTTCGATAGGCATCGTTGGAGCTGCCGCGGTAGCTCGGCTCCTCGGCACCTTCCTGTTGGGTGGGGCAGTAGCTGACAGATTCGGCGCACGATCGGTCGTCACGACGACGTTGCTGATCCGAGTGCTCGCCTTAGCGGCGTTCGGAATCGCAGCCACTGCGGAATCAGTTTCCGCTGTCTTTGTGACGGCCTTGGCCTTCGGCGCGGTCGACGGCGTCCACGGGCCTGCCATGGAGGCACTGAGCATCGATGCGGCACCCGGCGACCAAGAGAGCGTCCAAGGCCTCATGGTGTCGTCGAAGGAGATCGCGCTGCTGGCATCAGGCCCGATCGCGGGTGTCCTTATCGGCTGGCACGTCAGCCTGGTCGCTGGTCTCGGGATCCTGGCGCTGACCCTCTCTCGTGCTCTACTCACGGGGACAATCCGCGGCGACGAGAGCGTTGCGGCACCGCCTGTAGCGCTAATTCAAGAGGGCCTGGGCGCTTGGCGAAAAGTGATACGGCTCCCGGGCATTGCACGGCTCTTGGTGCCGTTCATGCTCGCCAACCTTTTCGCGAGCCCTATCCTGATCACAGCACTGCCGATCATCGCTCACGACCGGTCCTGGCATGCATGGCAGTTCGGATCGGTCGATGCCGGTGTCGCCCTCGGGGCTTTGGTAGGTGGTATCGCCGTTACCTATTGGAGCGATCAACTCAAGCCCGCCGGCCCGCGTTGGGCACTCTTGTCCCTCATACCGATGAGCGCAGCTCTGGCGTCAATCGGCGTCGTTTCGTCGTGGGTCTGGTGTTGCGTGCTGGGCGCCGTCGCTGGTGTGAGCATGGGCATGGGCCCGGCCTTACTCAAGGCCCGAATGAACGATCTGGCACCGAAGGAGTTCATCGGCCGCGTCGTGGGCGTGCGCCTTGGATCAATCATGATTGGCACGCCGGTTGGCTATGCCCTCTTGGCAGGACTGCAGCCGCTCATGGGCACCCCAGCGGCGATCGTGACGCTTGGCGCGGCGCTGCTAGTCGTCAGCGCCTTCCTCGTCCGTAGTGTCTGGACCGAATAGCAACTCGTTCTGCTTCCGCTCGAGCTCCAGGTCCAGGCGTTCGTTTGTCCTGTCGTAGACCGCTTCGCTGAAGAAGTAGAGGGGACTCACGTCGAAGGCGGCGGCGATCGCCGCGAGCTTGGTAGCCGACGGATTTGTCTGCTCGCCTGTTCGCAGGGCGTACACGTAGGGCCGAGTGATCTTTTCTCCACTTGCCTCGGTGATGTGCTTGGCCAGACGGCCATCGTCCAGAGCTACGAGACGCCCGTCGCGCTGCACGAGGCAGGTCTCGATCAAGCGGGTGAGACGGGTCTGGAAATCAGCGAAGCCGAAGGGGCCGTCGCAACGGTCGTCTCGTGTCATGACGGCAACTCTATTGATTCCGTAAAGAAACAAACCGGGTTGGGTAAAGGCTATGGACTCCGTCCAGGCGGTGTGATGTTTTAGTGACAGCACGACGAGGGAGCGTCAGATGGGGAGTCTTCAGATGGTCGACAGGACGGGCAATCTCAGCCCGAGCGAAGCACTCGAGGTCATGCATGCGGAGGCCTCGATCCGCAGTTGGGCAGCAGATACGGAGTACCCAGAGCGAAGCCTGGCCGCGGCGCAGGTGTGGCTGGCCAACCTGTCCGGCGATCAATTCTCATCATGGGGCTTTCGCGCCAGGACGGTCTGAAGTCGAGCACGCTGCTCGGGGCTGAGGGCCTCCAGCATTTCAGTGATCGAGTCGGGGAGTGGCGCAGGGTTCTTCACTGCATCCTCAATAGCCGGGTCGGTGAAGTACGTCGTGGGGATGCCATAGAGGCGGGCGATGCCGTCGATAATGGGTGCTGAGGGAGCATCGCTGCCGCCCCGGAGGATCTGCCGCACGTAAGTCGAAGACAACGGCACGCCGAGTGACGTCACCCGCCACGCCAGACCGTCGATGGTCAGGTGTTGGCCGTCTGCCGTGTCTCGGTTCTTCAACAACCAGCCCAGTTTGTCTGCCAGGCCTGGGATGCCGCGCTTAGTTGCCACCTAGATTCCTGTCCTTCGTCTGCGGCTCGACACTCTGATCGTGACTATAGTCCGCGCGATTGCGCGCCACGCACTGCAGTTCGGCAAGAGACCGACCAAACACGTCCGCCAGGGCGACGACGAGGCCAATGCTCGGGCTTGCCTTCGATCCTGCCCTTAGGCGCCGCAGGTAGCTCTCGCTACATGCGAGCCCTCTCTCCGCCAAGGCTTCGGTCAACTCCGAAGCGCTGTAGGGCTGCCCCGTGCCCGGGTTGCAACTCTGTCGCCAGACGTCCCGAAACCACTCGGTGAATGCGGGGAGGCCAAACGATGTCATAGTGCAACACTATTGCGCGGTTCGTGCGTGATGCAATAGTGTTGCACTATGACATTCAAGATCGCGCCAGCGGGGTGGTCGCTCGCCTCAGGCTGCCGCAGCGTGCCGAGCGGCCCCCGGCTGTGGATGCCTGGCCGCAACGGTGATGCAGTCGCGACTCGCGAAGCCATCACGTGGGCTATTGCGCGAGCAGAGTTGGCCGGCCGTGGGGTCTCAACAAGCACGATTCAGGCGCACTTACCCCTATCTGGACGTACTGGGGAGGGTGGCGCGCCATGCGCAGTAGTGCTGTGACCGAGCCGGAGCTGCGAGTACATCGACAGGTGCCGGCCGGCGTGTACGAGCCGGTCGCGGTTGAGCTACTGCATAGAGCAGTTAGTCGGGTGACGTCCAATAGGGAATGCCAGGTCACTGTGGCGATCGGAAGTCATGGCGCCGTATTCACAGTTGCTGCAGTGTCCGCCGAGCAACTCGCCTCCGGTCTGCAGACCGAGTTAGAAGAGTGGGCCAACGCAGCCGCTGACCGCGCCGAGGACTTGCGGCAACTCGCTGACCTGGATCAGGTCCCAATGGAACGTGTTGGGGATCTCATGGCGTGGCACGACTGTGTGCTTCGGCAGGAGCACACCCTCGCGCTATTGAACGCCGTGCGCGACTGCGCACAGGACAGGCTCCGTGGCGAGGTGCGTCGGTCGCAGGCCGGCAGTGATGCTCTCCTCCCCCCTGGCAGCGCTGTTGGTTTGAGCCCAGCTCCCGACGCGCCTCGTCACGGCCGCACTCCCACTGGCACGAGGCGAGGTGGCTGCAATGCATAGGCCTGCTGGCGGCCGATACCTGGGGCCTAAGGCGGAGCGGGAGCCCATCCAGCCCGCGCCTTCCGCGTCCCGTGATGCCGTGTTGTCGGTGACGGCGCTGTGGCCTGAGGAGAAGCCATGGTGGCGCTAACTGCGCTAAGCGTTGTTGTCGTGCTCGGTGTTGTGGCCATGGGTGTCGCGGCCACCGCCCGACCCACGCATTGCGGTGCTCGCGCGCGGACCATCTCGCTCCCGTTGAAACGCGTTGCAGCGCGGCTGCTTTGGCCGGTCGCGGGACGCCAAGAACTTGACCGGCCGGGCGTAATTGACGGTGCTCTCATTCCCACGGAGTCCGGGCCTGAGTCGGTCGAGGAAGAGGTGCTGGCCGGGCGCCGTCGCGTGGCGCCCGGCCAGCACCTGACAACCAGCCAGGAGGAGAACTGATGACGCAGTCACCTTTTCGAAGCGGGCCAGTGCCCGCGTCGATGGACGAGTTCGAGCAGCAGCTGAGCCCGCCCGCGCCGGAACCGGCAGCATCAGCCACGCCGCAACACGCGGCAGCACCAGTGCCTCAGACCGATGAGGTCCGCAATCCCTGGATCGCCCAACAGCAGGAAACGCCGTCATGGGCGCCGGTGCCACGACCTGCGGCTCCTGCGGGTCCGGCGCCCATGCTGCGTGAACGCCGACTGGTCCCTGACTCGGGCGCCCGCCGTCTGGTGCACGTGCTGACCGGCGGACTAGTGAATCTTGGCCCGTCCGCGGTGCAGGTGCGCGAACGAGAGCGGATGCGGCGCATTCAACGCCCGCTGCGCGGTGCGCACGTGACGACGTACCTGTGCTTGAAGGGCGGGATCGCGAAGACATCAACATGCGCCGGCACCGCATTGACTGCGGCGGCCCACCGGCCCGAAGCCGTCGTGGCCGGGGATTTCAACCCTGACGCCGGTGACTTGGCCGAACGGGTGTTGGGCCGCGAAGGTCTGGCAGGGGTGAATCGTCTTGCCGAGCAGGTCGACCGGGTGCACAGCATCGCGGAGCTGTCCCGGTTTTTGGAGACCGAGGGCCGGCTGACGGTGCTGCCGGGGGAGCCGGATCCGCAGCTGGGGGAGTCGCTGAGTTCTCACCAGTTCAACGCCGTGATCGAGGTGCTGTCGTGCTACTACTCCTCGATCCATGTCGACGCCGGGACCGGTATCACCCACCCGATCATGCCGGGCATCCTGGCGCGTACGGACACGTTGGTGGTGCCTGCCGCATACAGCATCACAGGCGCGAAGCGGGCCGCGGACACGTTGAAGTGGTTGCGAAACAACAAGTTTGAGCGTCTTGCGGATTCGGCGATCGTCGCCCTGACCGCGAAGGATCAAGTCAGCCGAGACGTCGACAAGGCCGCGGTGCGGGCACAGTTCGACGGTGCCTCACTGGTCGTAGTGCCACAGGACCCACACCTGGCCGATGGCGCGCTGGTGCGCCTGGACCGGATGCAGCCGGGCACTCGTGAAGCGTTCGCCGAGATCGCCGCACTGATCGCGGACCGGTATCGCGGATGAGCGCGGCAGCATCGCACCGTGGGCACCAGCTGGGGCTGAGCGCCCAGCTGACCGCTGCCCTGGTGGCGGTGCTGCTCATGCTGCTGACGGGGTGTGCCTCGGACGGCGGCGGCGGTGGCGGGCAAGTAGGCACCGGCACCATCGTTGGGTCGTTGGAGCCCGGATCGGTGAAGCCGCAATTCGTGAAGTGGGTGAACAAGGCCGGTCATCTTTGCCCGCAGATCAGTCCGCCGTTGATCGCCGCGCAGCTCGACCAAGAATCGGATTGGGACCCGAAAGCGCGCAGCGGCGCCGGTGCGGAAGGCATCGCGCAGTGGATGCCGGGCAGCTGGGCGTCGTGGAAGGTCGACGCGAACGGCAACGGCACCGCCTCACCGTGGGAGGCGCCCGATGCCATCGTGGCTCAGGGCAAGTACATGTGCTCTCTGGCCGATCAGGCGACACGAGGTACCGCCTCGCAAGTGGTGTCTGGCACCTTGATCGAGCTGGCGTTGGCCGGTTACAACGCCGGCTGGGGCGCTGTTGAGCGTGCCGGTGGTATTCCGAACAACGCACAGACACAGCACTACGTGGTGCAGATCCCGAAATTGGCGATCTCGAGGTACGGCGGCAGCTGGTCGCAACCTGCTGGGACTGGTCCATCGGGGGTGCATGGTCCCGCGAAGGTCGTGTTGGCGGCCATGGAGTCCAAGATCGGCACTCCGTATGTGTGGGGTGGGGGAACGCTGACCGGCCCCGGCCCTGGCAACTGTTCGGGTGTGCAACCGGATGCCTGCCACATGAGCGGCTTTGACTGCAGCGGCTACACCCGGTTCGGGCTGTATCAGGTGGGCTTGACCGTGCCGCGCACTGCGTCGCAGCAGCAGAAGTACCTGCGCGCGTACAACGTGCCGACATTTCACGGCTCGAGCTCGCTGAAGCCGGGTGACGTGCTGTTCGAGGGCAGTCCGGCTACCCACGTAGCTATCTACTACGGCGGCGGCAAGATCATCGAAGAGCCGCATCCGGGCCTAGCGGCCCGGGTGACTGGGCTGTACTTCACGCCGTCGACAGTTGCCCGCCCACCGTACGACCACATGGCGAAGACGCAGAGGTGAAGCGAATGCGGTTTGTTTACAAGAGCGTTGGCTCAGCGGTGTTGTTGTCGATACTGCTTGCCGGGTGCGGACACAGCGGTGAGAAGCCGGATGGCAGTGGTGCCGGGAGCACGCCGGGTAGTGGGGCCGTCTCGCAGCCGCCCGCTGCCAGCGACAGCGCTGGCACTGACGATACGGCTCGACCTGTGCAGCCTTACCCGACCGGGAAGACTCACGCCAACCCGCGCGGGCTGCCTGCTGGACTGAAGCACGTTGACACGGCCGACCCGGAAGCAGTTGCAAAGGGTTTCGCGGCTTTGACATGGGCACAAGATGGCCGCATTGACACCAGCCCGTGGAACGCCCAGAAACGCTCCTCGAGGCTGGCCACTGCGCAGTACGCGGCCACGTTGCAAGAGCCCGCCGAGGCAGCTCCGGGCGCGGCATGGAACGCGATCGAGGCCAAGAAGGCCTACACGGCAGTGAAGGTGAGCGTGATCCCCACCGATGATGCGCCACCGGCCACGGACAAGGCGCAGGTGTTCACCGTCGAGGTCACCGTCACCACCGTCGGGGTGAAGGCGGCCGCGCAGCACCTGGTGATGTTCATCCGGGTGACCCGGGTCAGTGCGGCGGAGCCGTGGCAGGTCGCCTCTTCTTCGGTATCGGACAGCTGAGCGGGTGACGAAAGTGACTGTCATGAAAGTGAATTCGTCTGGTTCGGGACCCGTGCTGGGTGGTGTGCAGCGTGCGCGCCGCGGGCCGCTGTTCTGGCTGTTCTTCGCCGGCGGGTACCGGCTGTTTTGGCCGGCGCCTGCTGCCACACCCTGGTGGGCGGTCCCGGTTTACTACTCCCGGATCGTGCTGTGGACCGTGTGGCGGGCCAACAGCCCCCGCTACCTGGTGTGGCTGATGCGCTGGGCGTTCACCCTGGCCGCGCTGATCTACGTGGCAGTGCTGGTCTGCGCGGTGCTCGCTCTCGCTGCTGTCGGCCTGTGGGGCTGGTTGGTATGACTGCACTCGACGAGCGGCCCGTGGTGGGCTCGACGGATGCTACCGGCGACCCGGATCAGCACACGCGTGGAACTCACCCGGCGCCTGGCCGGCAGTCGACTACGCCCGGGGCCACGGCACGGTTCGTGGTCATCGGCGCCGTACCGGGAGCGGGTGCCTCGACGGTGGCGTTCGCCATCGCGGCCGCCACGCGCAGCCACGGCTACGGCGTCGATGTGCTCGACGCCGCAAGTCCGCGCCGGTCACAGCTGCGCACCGTGTGCCCGACCGTCGGCGTCGCGTTGGACATCTGCGCTGACACTCGGCTGGTCCCGGCCTACGGCGAGGGGACCCAAGTGCGCTACATCGACTCCCTGAACCCCAACCGGCGGATCGACGCACCCTCATCCTGGGACTCCTCACCGGCGACGACCTCGGCCAGGATCCATGTGGTCGACGTCGGGATCAGCGCCGAAGAGATCGTGGCCGGCGCCCACGATGCTGCCGGGTGGCTGACGGGCCCGCAGGCCCAGTCCTCAACGGTGGTTCTGGTCGTGCCCACCGCGGCGATGAGCGGCAACCGGTGCGAAGCAGTCCTGGCGCAGTGGGCGGACGCCGGTTTCACCGGCATCGACCAGGTCGTCGCCATCGGCGCGACACCACCGATGGCCAACCCGCTGTGTCCACTGCTCAGCCAGGCGTTCGCTGCCGGACAGCACATGCCCTGGGATGCGCAGTTCCAGCGCTACGGGGTCGGCGATTTCAGCACCGCCGATAGCCGCCACGACAGCCTGCGGGCAGTAGGACACCAATTGATCGCCCAGGCCCTGGGCCTTATCCCTGAACCCGTCACCGGCCGAAGCCGCTGGTGGCACCGGAAAAACGAAACCAATTAACAACTAAGGAGATTCAGTCATGAGTTACCTCGCTATCGCACACGAGACAGCCGCTTCTGCACACCAGGCAGTCGCCTATTCCTGGCATGTGGCCAACAGCCTGCACGCCGACGATCTGAACCCGGCGCCGAAGCCACCCAAAGGCGTCGGCAATAAGGCGGGAGAGCTGATGGGGAACGTCAAGTGGGGTGCGCTCGTGGTGATCATCGCCTGCGGGTTCATCGGTGCAGGCGCGATCGCCGGCGGCAAGTTCCTGTCGCACCACAAGACATCACAGTTCGGGGTCGGCGCGCTGCTGGCGGCAGTGATGGGTGCCCTGATCTGGGTGGGTATCTACCCGTTCCTGCACAGCATCACGGGGTGACGCCGTGCGGTTGTGGAGAAGGTGGCGATCGCGGCCCGCCAAGCCGCCGAAGAAGTGGGTGCCGTGGTTCACGATCGCCTTAGTCGGGTGCACGTTGCTGCTCGGCGGTGTTCTGTCGATTCTGAAGTGGGCCGGTGTCGTCGGTCCGCAGCACGACCACACCCGGACCAGCGCGGCGCGCACCGCACGTGCGAACACGCCGCCTCCGACACTGCGGCCGGCGTCTGATGACCCGGCGGCAGTTCGTCGCGCACAGAACGAGCTTGCCAATAAGCAGATACCGCAGGGCGATTCGACGAACCAGGACGTCGGTAACTTCGATCCTCAGATCGAGGTCAACGCGACCACTCCCTCGTTGAAGCTACCTAAGTCCACAGGCGAGGTCGCCGGCGTAGCCAGCGGCTTTGCACGCACCCCGCAAGGCGCTGTGGCGCAGCTGGCGGCGATGGATGCGACCGCGTATCACAACTTCGACGCGGACGCCGGGCGCGAGGTCTACAACCAGTTCGCGATGCCCGGCGCGGTGGGCATCAACCAATGGAACCCCACCTCGCAAGTGTTGAAGTACTACGCCGCGAATCCGGGCACCGACCCGCAACTGCTGCAGGCGTCATACACGCCGGTGCAGGGACTGATCAAAGGTTCGGTCGGGCACGACTTCACCGTCGTGTGCATCAACGGGCACCTGACCTACTCCTACAAAGGTGATGCGCGCACGGTCGCCGCGTGGGACTGCGCCCGCATGCAGTGGTCGACCCAGCACAAGCGGTGGATGCTCGCGCCCGGTGGCGCCCCAGCGAAGGCACCGCTGACCTGGCCACGCGACCAGCTGTCGTACCAAAGCGGATTCCGCGACCTACAGAACCCGCCGGCGTAACAACGAGTTCACGAAAGGACACAACTGATGGGACTCGGATTTCCCTCCGTGGGTGACCTGATCAACAAGGGCATCGACAAGATCGCCCAGGCGATCTGGGCATTCGCCTCGAGCCTGCTGTCGGGGGTGTTCTCGCTGCTGAGTTCGTTCTCCAAACCCACGATCATCTACACCCCGGACGGGCCGTTGGGGAAGGTCTTCCCGATCTGCCTGTGGTTGGGGTTGCTGTTGGTGATCGGGCTGTCTTTCGCGCAGACCGGCATGGTCGCGTTCAACGGGGTCCGCAGCCTGTCGTTCATGCTCAAAGGAATCGGTCAGTACGTGCTGCTGTCCACGACATCGCTGGGCATCTTGGCGGGTGTCTCCAGCTTCGCCGGGGTGTGCGCGACCGGGATCTTGGCCGCCACCTTCAACGTCGACGACTGGCAGGGCCTCAGCGGCGACCAAACGTTCATGGCGCAATCCATCAAGGGACTGTCCGGGATCGGCCTGGGGTTCTTATCTGTGCTCTTGGTGATCCCGTTCGCGTTGGGCCTGCTGAGCGAGATCTTGATCCGCGAGGCTGCCATGGAGGTCCTGGCCGCCACGTTCCCGATCATCAGCGCCGGCCTGGTGCACGAAAAATTCGCCCGGTGGTACTGGACCGGGCTGCGGTGGATGCTCGCCCTGATCTTCATGCTGCCGCTCATCGCGTTGTCCCTGGCGATCGGCCACTCGATCGGGTTAGCCGCCGGACACACCAATGGCAACGCCGGCGCCGACGTGGCACAAGCCGCGGTCTCCGGGATCGTGTCCTGCCTGAGCCTGGTATGGCCGTTCTTCCTGTTCAAACTTTTCGCGTTCGTCGACCCGCACACCGTTGCAGGGCAAAGTTTCCGCGGCTCGGTCGATGGCATGTTCGGTGGTAGCAAGTCCGGCGGGGGAGAAGACACCGAGCAGGAGTCTCAACAGCAGGAAGGCACCAGCGACGGCGGTGCCGGCGAGATCACCAGCGCCCCGAAGGTCCCCGGAGCTGGTGGTGCCGGGGATTCCACCAGCGGCGGGGGAGACGCGATGAGCTCCCTGCAAGCAGGCACGGAGGCCTTGCGCAGTTTCGGAGGCGACCAATCCGCAGCCGCCGCCAACCGAGCATCCGGGTCGATGGACGGAGTCGGCGCTGGCCATCCCGGCGGGGCGGACCCACAAGGCGGCGGGGACGACGACAGCGATCCGCAGAGCCAGGGCGACAACGACGACTCTGACGCCGAATCAGGCGGAGGCTCCTCCGCTGGCGACGGCCAGGACTCCAACGACCCGACACCCCCCGACGGCAGTGGCGATGGCGACGACAACGGCGGCGGGGACATCACCACCCAGATGCCCGGCGGTGAACAAAACCCCGACGGCATGGGTGGCACATCACCCAGTGGCTCGCCCGGTGACTCCTCCGGGCAAGACGACGGCCCCCAACCACCGGGAGGCGGGCAGAACCCACCTGGCGGGGGCGCAGGAGCCGGCGGGGGCGCAGGAGCCGGCGGTGGCGAGGCAGCCGGTGGGGCAGAGGCGGCGGTCGTTCTCTGAGGTGCCGCAGCCACACCACGCAACGACGAACAGCCAGCAACAGCAACGAAATGCAGCACACAATCCAGCAGAAACGTAACCAAGGAGACGACCGATGAGCATCGCAACACGAGGAGGATGGCGTAATGAACGCATCGGGATACTCGGCGTTCTCGGCTGGCCGCAGCTGGCATTCCTAGGGCTTGCCGCACTTCCGCCGCTGATCGCGGTTCAGCAAGGCGCGTGGGCCAGAGCCGGGGCCTGGCTGGCGGTGTGGGTGGTGCTGGCACTGATCGTCGTGGTGCCGATCCATGAGCGGCCCGCATGGCGGTGGTTTACCCACGGCGTACTGCACCTGGCAGGGCGAGCCACCCAAGCGGCGCAGTGGGAAGCCGCAGCCGCCGTCCAGCCCCTGAGCCGTGAGCAGGCTGGCCAGCTCGACCTTCCGGGCACGCTGCAAGGATTCAAAGTGTTCGATGGGCCGCCGTACGCGGCGGGTGCCATGCGGCGACTGTGCGTGCTCAAAGACCCGGACTCGGCGTGGGTGATGGTGGCCAAGGTGCAGCATCCTGGCCTGTCGTTGACCGACCCGGACGCCGGCGACCGGTGGGCCGACGCGTTGGGCGATTTGCTGTCCGCGGTGTCCCGCGGAAACAGCCTGCCGCATCGGGTCTCGATCTACGTGCGCACGGTCCCTGACGATGGGGCCGAACGCAGCGCGTGGCTGGAAAAGCATTCGCCGACCGTGGTCGGGGGAGTGCCGATCCCCGAGCAAGTCCTCAAAGACACCGCGGCGGTCGAGCAGTCAGTGCTCTCGGCATCGGTAGGCCACGAAATCTATGTGGCGTTGCGATTCAGAGAGGACGAGATCTCCGGGCAGGCCAAAGGCTCGGGCCGAGGGGTCGCGGGCCGGATGGCGGTCATGTACCGGTCGCTGCCGGAAATCACCAGCCTGTTGACCGGGTGCGGCGCCGAATCGGTGACCTGGATGACTAAGGGCGAGGTCGCCGCAGCAGTGCGGACCGGGTTCAACCCGGCAGCGCTGCAGTCCATTCAGGTGGCCCGTGCCGCAGCTGCGCAAGGTCATGAGGCGTTCACCGACGTACACCCGGTGGCGGCCGGCCCCTCCGCAGCACCATCACCGAATGCGCGGTTCTACGCACACGACAACTACCGGTCGGCTGCGTACTCGCTGATACTGCCCGAGCTCGGCACCACCGTCGGCTCGTTGGGGCCGCTGCTGACACCCGGTGCCAGGGGAGAGCGTCGCAGCCTCGCGCTGCACTACGAACCCTTCGACGACAAGGCCGCGACCAAGGCCGCCGAGTCTGACTCGGCGAACGCGTCACTGGCCGAAGACCTGAAGAAACGCCGTGGGTTCAAGGTTGGCGCCCGGCAGACGCGACTGCGCCAGCAGACCACCTCTCAAGAAAAGATCCTGGCCGCTGGTCACACCCTGACCCGGGTCACCGGCATCGCCGTGGTGACGGTGCCCGCCTCTCAGCCGCTGGAAACCCACACGGCGCTGTTGGAGGCCTCAGCGCGGCGGCGCAAGTTCGAACTGATGCGCCTGGACCTGGCACAACCGATCGGGTTCATCAGCGGCTGTATCCCGGTCGGGGTCGGAATGCCGGCCAGGCGCGGACTGCGAAAGTAGGAGAACCGGTCATGAGTACGACGCTACGCAAGCACACCGGCAAGACCGGGCAGCACCGGATGCGGTCCCGGCTCGTGCGATCACGCACCGACAAAGGCCAGTCGTTTCAGGACGCGTTCGCCGAGCAGGGCGTGCAATTCCCGCTGGCGCCCGAGACCCCGCCGGAACCAGGCAAAGACCGCCGGGTGGACTTTCCACTGCGCCCCCAGCGCCGTGGCGTGTTCCGCCCCGGCTACGGGTGGCAGGCGGTCGGGACGCCACAAGGGCGGGTCTACCGGTCCACGACCGACCAGGTCGGGGGCGTGTTCCCGTTTCTGACCGCTTCGCCCATGCCGAAACAGGGAGCACCGCTCGGCTACGTTGCAGCGACCGCCACAGGGTTCTACGTCGACCCGTGGCAATGGGTGCAGCTGGGGTTGGTCAGCAACCCGAACCTAATGATCCAGGGCAAACCCGGACAAGGAAAGTCCGGGACAGTGAAGGCCATCATCCGCCGGGCGCTGCGGCACGGCGCGCGAGCATTCGTCCCCGGCGACCTCAAAGACGAATACGTGCTCGTGTGTAAAGAGTGGGGCGTCACCCCGTGGCAGGTAGGTCCGGGCATGCCCACCCGGATCAACCCACTGGATCCCGGTCCACTGGCCGCGAACTGGCGATCGCTGAGCCAGCAGACCCGCGACGAGCGATGGGTCGACATCCGGGCACGGTGGCTCGTGCTGCTCGAGGGGCTGCTCGGCGCTCAGGACGTGGCGGTCACCTCCACCGTCCAAACGGCGATCGCCGCTGTCGTGGACGAGCTGACCGGCGCCGCCGCCGGCGGCGGCAACGTCACCGCCGTGCCCGACATCATCATCCCGCAAGTGTGGAAAGCCGCCTACGACCCCAGCGACCACCTCCTGAAGCAGCTTCGCTATGACAGCGAACGCGACTACTACGCGGATCTGCGACCGATGGTCACCGGCCTCAACGTGCTCGTCAACGGTGCACTGAAAGGCATGTTCGACGACCACACCACCATCGATGTCGACTGGAACGCCCCGATCCAGTCACTGTCAATGAAGCGCCTCAAAGAGATGGCTGACGACAAGGTCATCGGCGTTGCGTTGACGTGCGCCAACTCGTGGGTGTCCGGCATGACCGCGGTCAACCCAACCGGGCAGCCGATCTACATCCCGCGCGACGAAGTCTGGCGCGTGATGCGGCTCGGGGTGAACGCGGTCAAGTCGCTGGACTCCAACCTGCGGCTGTCACGCGATGAGCGCAAGATCGAGATGCTGATCATGCACAAACCCTCGGACCTGAGCAGTGTCGGCGCGGCCGGTAGCCAAGAGGCGGCGATCGCCGAAGACTTCTGGGCGTTGTGCGACACCAAAGTCTCCCTCGGGCACGACAAGACGATCGCTCAGACAACCGGGGAGAAGTGGGGCCTGTCCTCACAAGAACAGGCAGCCATCGCCGGATGGTGTCGCCGCAAGAAGGGCCGCGCCCTGTGGCGCATCGGCGACCACTCGCTGCGCGTGGAAACAATGCTCGCACCGCACGAAGAGAAGTACCTGTTCAACACCAACGACCGCACCGATTAC
Source organism: Flexivirga sp. G2 (assembly GCF_055397625.1). Classification (NCBI taxonomy): domain Bacteria; kingdom Bacillati; phylum Actinomycetota; class Actinomycetes; order Micrococcales; family Dermacoccaceae; genus Flexivirga; species Flexivirga sp. G2. Next base: position 41,390 of record NZ_AP039677.1, on the reverse strand, counting down.
GGCGAATCCCAAGTTGCCGCAAGCACGCCGGACGCGGGCGATGATGCCACCACAGAAAACGAGGTGTCGTGATGGCGCGCACCGTACACACCACACAACGGCAGGATCTTCGCCCCGTCGCCCTGCTGCTGATGATCGTCGCCGTCGTCGCTGTCGCGGCGCTGATCCTGGTCGGCGGCGGCATATCGGGGTTGTGGTGGACCGGCCACTGGGCCTGGCCGTCAGGCCACCTCTTCGACGCCCTCGGGTCACTGCTGACCGACCCTGGCCACCCTTCCGCTGCATACCCCGAATCGGCGAGCATCCCCGCAGCTCTAGGGTTCTGGATCACTGTCGGTGCGGTCGAGATGGCCTTCCTCTTCGTCGCGACCTTCGCTGTCGTTGTCGCTGTTGTTCGCCGTGGTGAGTACGGAATGATGACCCGATCGCGGATGAAGAAGGCCATGAAACGAGGCCGGTTCCCGGGGCCATCAGACCGGTTCAAGTTCATGCTCGGCAAACAATGGAACGCCGCGCTGAGCCGCAGCCGGCCGTTGATCGCACCCGTGGGCCGCTACCTGGGGTTGAAGTTCTCCCCGCTGCCGAACGATGCGGCCCTGGTGGTCGCACCGCAGCAGTCCGGTAAGACCACCCGTGTCGCGGTCGGCCGGATCAAGGACGCACCCGGTGCGGTCGTCACCACCGGCACGAAGGTCGACATCGTCGACCTGACCGCGGGTTTCCGCGAAGTGCTGGATGCTGACCCGGCCAAATCCCGGTGGGTGCACATCTTCGACCCAGACGATCTGACCGGGTGGCCCGACCTGTGCCGGTGGAACATCGTGCTCGGCTGCGAGGACTCTCGCGAGGCCGAGACCCGCGCCGCGGCGATGATCGCCGCCGCACCATCACTCGAAGGCAGCGGCGGTAACACGGCGTTCTTCAAGGGCCAGGCAACCACGGTGCTGAAGTGCTTTCTGCACGCGGCTGCACTCGATGGCAAGACGATGCGCGACGTCTACCGATGGGCCAACAACTTCTCCGACACCGAGCCCTACCGGATCCTGACAACGCACCCTGGCGCGATCGCCGACTGGCACCAAGAGCTGAGCAACGCGACCGGGTCCGATGCCCGGGAAACGGTCGGGTCGACATCGCTGACCCTGGCCGGGGCGCTGGGGTCGCTGTCGCGGCCGGAAGTGATGGACCTGGTCTGCTGCGAACCGGCGCACAGTTTCAACATTCAACAGTTCATCGACCGTGGCCGCGACACCCTCTACGTGCTGTCCGAAGGAGGAGCGGGAGTGACCACAGCGCCGTTGGTGACCGCGTTCGTGTCCTCGATCATCCGTGCCGCACGCCGCCACAGCCAACGATTCGGCAGCGGTCGGCTGGAGCCGATGATGTCATTCGTGCTCGACGAGGCCGCGAACGTGGCCCCTATCCCGGAGATGGGGATGATGCTGTCCGACGGTGGCGGCCGCGGCATGTCCACCTGGGCAATCCTGCAGTCGTTCAGTCAAGCCCGAAAGCGCTGGACTGAGCACGGCTGGGGCGAGATGTGGGGCGCCAGCAGCCTGAAACTGATCCTGCCCGGATGCAGCGAAACCGATGACCTGGAAAAGGTTTCGCGCCTGGTGGGCGAACGCAAAGTCGTCGAGGAAAGCTTCAGCTCCTCAGGGCTGTTCGGATCCGGCAACGTCAGCTCGAACCGGTCAACCCGCCTCGAGCGGATCATGCCGGTCGACGCCATCCAACAACTGGACGACGGCACCGGACTATTGATGTGGAAGAACGCCGGCAACGCCGTGATCAACCTGCCCGCCTGGTGGGAGCGCGACGACCACGCCGACTTCGAAGACAGCATCCGCAGCGTGCAGATCCGGTGCGGTCGAGCGGACAAGAACTCATCAGCCGGCGGTGACCCATTGGTGTCGCAGCAGACCCGTGACGCCCTAGTGTCCGGGAAACAGCGATGAGCGATTGGACCGATGACGCCGACGCACCGCCTCCGGGCGACTTCGGTGGAAGCGCCGGCGGTGGACTCACCCTGAGCGAACTGGTCGCCAAGACCGACGACCTGTGCGCCGAGACCGAGGAGGTCCTCGACAGGCTGGACGCTGCCGAGCGCTCGGTGCAGGGCCTGGTCGAATATTTGCAGGAGGCACCAGCTGGTGGTGCCTGGTGCTGGCGCTACCTCGATCCGTACGAGACGCAAGCGTTGTTCATCGAACTGCGCGACTGGGTCGACTGGATGGTCGTCCGATACAACGTCGATGAGTACGTACGGCCGTGCTGGTTCCGACACGGAGTGGCGATCGAGGAGCTCACCGCGTTGTACGTGGCCTGGCGATCCACCTACAAGGAGAAACCACGGGCCTACAGCGACGACCTGACTGCTTTTCACGACCGTTGGTTCTGGCACGCTTTGGAACGGTTGAAGACCTACAGGGTGTTCAAATCGTGCACTCCGATCCAGCACGTTGACGACAATGAGCAGCTCACCACGCGCAGCGAAGACTTCGATCCCTTCACCGCCAGCTTGGTCGCGCACGTGACGGCCGGCGCTGACGCCGACACCGTGCATGCGGCGATCGATGCCGGCGACGCGGATCCGCTCGACCCGAAGGATCCGACATCGCCGGTGCGGTGGAACGGCACTTGGTGGGCGATCCTCGCGAACTCGCCGAACGGGCTGTGGGTGCCGCGGCCTGCACACGTGTGTGCCGCGTTCGAAGACCTCTTCGCAAAGCTGCACCCGCCGAAACCCGCTGAGGGCCAAAGGAATTGACGACCATGGACGAGCGCGAAACTGAACCGGTTTCGGACACGCAGCACGTCGGCGAGAACTTGGACGCCGCCACCGCGTTGATCCGCGCCGACCGGCGGCGGCTGGAAAGAAGAGCATTGAAGGAAGCACGGCGTGCTGCACGTGCAGCACGCGGATGGGACGACCGACCAATCTGTGCCGAGACACAAGTCCTCGTGAACGGTCAGCCTTCGACGGTGTCGCAGCTGGCCAAGCAGCAACGCAGCCAGGACTAGACGGTATGGCGCGACCGCAGCCGGGCTAACTGCGCTAACGCTGCTATGCCCTGCTGAACTTGCTCAACGCGTCTGCCGCGTTGCTGCGGTACCTATCGTTCATCGCGTGAGGTCACGCGATACTTCCGGGATGGTTCGTCCCATTGCTGCGCAGCTGGCCGTGCCGCTGGCGCGCGCGAAGGACCTCACCCCGTTGGCGTCGATCCTGCACGTCCTCGGGACACGGGCACGCTTGGAGACCCTGCAGCTGCTGATCGACGGGCCGAAGCTGTCGGCCGATCTGCCGGCGCGAACGGACGAGTTGCACATGCTCGAGGACATAGGTGTCATCAAGTCGGAACGGTTGGGCGAGGGCCGAGTGACATACGAGTGGGCATTGGTGCCGGGTGCGCTCGACCGGATCGCACGGTGCTTGTCGGACGGTCAGCTGTGATCGCGGCGGAGAAGTGGGACACGAAACGTGTAGCCGAGCACCTGGGCGTCGGTACGAAAACGGTGAGTTCGTATTTGGCGCGCGATCAGATGCCTATACCGGACGGGCGCGAGGGTCCACACAAGCGGCCGTGGTGGTGGTCGACCACCATTACCGGTTGGGAGCGGCCCGGTCAGGGTGTTGGCGGGGGGCCGAAGTCAAGATCACGCGGCAGGCGATAGGGGGAACACGGACGACGGCTGCGATGGCCCTCTTGTCGAGACGCGGCGAAGACCACCTGAATCGGCAGCCCCGTCCGCAGTGTTCCCGCAAGGCGCGCCCGTCCCGGTGAAGATGTCCGGACAGGTCTTACGGCACCCACATTGCCACGCCTCGACCAGACCGCGTTCTGACTTGCGGGTTCACCGTTTGTGGAACGTCTAACGGGATCGGTGGCTGTTTCCGAATTGGTCGCCTGGGTTGATCGTTTTGTTTGCCGGTAGTTACTCGGTCGAGGAAATCGGTGGTGATGTCGGTGATGGTGGCAACGCTCTTGGTGTGTCGTTTCCGTATGACCCGTCCGTCGGACGCGCTTCTTCGGGCCGGTTGTACTGCGATCGCCGACTGGGTCGGGGCAGCGTTGCTCTGTTGTTGAGGTAACTGGTGCCGAGGGCGGTGATCACGAAGCAGGCCAGTTCCCAGGTTGCGGGGTGTGCTAGTTCGAAGGTGAACATGGCCGCGAAGAGCGGAGCCTTCTGCGTGGTGGCTAGGCACCCGACTGCGGCGATGAGGGCGAAGCTGGGGACGTCGACGGGGAATCCTGCATTGTGCAGGACGATCGCGACGACCGCCCCCATGGCGGCGCCGGTGGCCAGGGATGGGGTGAGTAGGCCACCTGTCGCGCCGGCGCGTAGGTATCCGGCGGTGGCGACGGGTTTGAGGACGATGAGCGTTGCGAGTAGGGCCAGCGAGCGATTGCCGTCGGCGATTGCGTCGATGACTGCTTTTCCGTTGCCGAAGAGTTCTGGTGCCCACCATCCGGCGATGCCGAGTGTTATCCCGGTTGCGCCGAGCGACAGGATCAGCCGGGGTGTGGCTGCCGTGGGGTGTCTGCGGGCGGTGTGGGTGAGGCGGGTGAACGCGCGCCCGAGTATGAGGCACGGGATGATGGCGACGACGGACCAGATTGCTACCGGGGCCCAGCCGGATGTCATGGGCGGCAGTTGGTAGGTGGGGCCGGTGCCGTGGATGAGCCACAGGATGCTGGTCCCGATGAGGGACACTCCCACGGTGATTGCGATTGTGCGTGGTCGTCGTGTGCGCAGGATGATTTCGAGGGCGAATACTGCGCCGGCGATGGGTGTGTTGTAGACGGCGGATAGCCCGGCACCGGCGGCACCGGCGATGAGGGATTGCCGATCGATGTCGGCTAGCCGAAGGCGGCGAGTGGCAGTCGCGGCGAGCACGGCGGCGCTTTGCCGGGGCGCTCCTTCGCGGCCTATGGAGGCGCCGGATCCGACGACCAGCACCTGCAGGAGGGCATCCGCCAGGACCGTGCCGATTCGTTGCGCTGCGGCGGGCTTGTGAACCAGATCGTTCAGGGAGGGCACGTTCCGGCGGCGGCGAAGCAGCCACCACCCGGTGCCGGCGAGCAGTCCTCCGCCGGTGGTGGCGGCGACGCGGCGCCACCACGGCGTGGCGTGTACACCGGTCAGGAACGAGCCGTGGCCGTACCCGAATGCGCACCGTTCGATGAGGTGCAGCAAGAACGTCAGGGCCACCCCGGCAAGCCCTGATAAGACCCCGGCAATCAGGATCGCCGCGCATAGTCTCAGCCCGCCTCGGACGCGAGACTGTTTTGTCGTGGTTCCCGGCATGCTGCTGTGGCCGCGGGGTTGGGTGGGTTCCGGTGGGTGTGGCCGTTGCCGGGCCGGGTTAGGCACGGCCTTTGAGCATCGCGTTCCAGTACATCGCCGGCAGTCCGTACCGTTTCAGGTACCACATGTCGCGGCGTTCTTTGGTGGTGTCGATGAACTTGAAGGTCGGCGCGGGTTGCATCGTGTAGTCAAATTCGGCCAGCAGCATGGTGTGCCGGGACGTGGTCAGCGGGCAGGATGCGTACCCGTCGTACCGGCTGACCGGTGTGTCGCCGCGCAGGAGGTTTCGCACATTGTCCGCGACGACGGGCGCCTGCTTGCGAATGGCGGCACCCGTTTTGGAGTTCGGGGTCGATCCGGCGTCGCCGAGCGAGAAGACCTCGGGGTACCGGGTGTGCTGCATGGTTTCTTTGTCGACCTGCACGTACCCGGCCGGGTCGTCGGGTCCGGCCAGCGGTGAGGCCTTGACCCAGTCGGGCGCGGACTGCGGTGGTACGAGGTGTAGCAGGTCGTAGGTCAGGGTCTCGTCTGTCCCAGCGTCGTGGTCGCTGATGACAGCTTGCCGGGCTTGGGGATCCACACCGGTCAGTTCGGACTGGGTGCGGACTTCAATGCCGTACCGGGCCGCGACGCGTTCAAGTTCGTCAGAGAACACTTTCACCCCGAACATTCCTGGTGTGGGCAGCACCAGCACGACACGGATATCGGACAGCACGCCCTGCTCGCGCCAGTAGTCCGCGGCGAGGTAGGCGATTTTCTGTGGTGCACCAGCGCATTTGATTGGCTTGGACGGCATCGTGAAGATCGCGGTCCCGGAGCGCAGATTACGGATCAGTTCCCAGGTTTTGGGTGCGTGTGCGGGCGAGTAGTTGCTGGAGACGTATGGGGTGTTCAACGCCTCGGCCATCCCGGGAACGCCGTCCCAGTCCAGCTGGATACCGGGGCAGACCACCAAGGCGTCGTACTCGATGGTGCTGGCGTCTTGCAGCGTGATCTTGTGATTGTCGGGGTCGAATCCGGTGGCTGCTTGCTGCACCCACGTCGCTTTCTTCGGCATCACCGATGCTTCTGGCCGGCCGGACTCGTCCATCGGTGCTCGACCGCCGCCGACCAGCGTCCATAACGGTTGGTAGTAGTGCGTGACCGCGGGGTCGAGCACTGCGACGTCGTTGATGCCGTGGTGCAGCAGGCGGGCGGCGACGCTGATCCCGGCCGTTCCGCCGCCGACAATAGCGACGCGGTGGTGTGTGGTGTGTGCATTCATGGCTGGCCTCCATGGCCTGTTGAAGGTGGTGCGTTGTCAGTGCCCGTGGTCGTGCACGATCTCGATGCCCTGTCGTGCGGCATCGTCGAAGTCGTCGTCGATGAGGACCACGTCTCGCCCGGCACGGTCCAGCAAACTGGCGGCGATGGAGGCCCGGTATCCCGAGCGGCAGTGCACCCACAACCGCCCGGCGGGTAGCTGCGGCAGGTCAAGGAGCAATCGGTGGAGGGGAACGTGCGCAGAGCCGGCGATGTAGCCGCCGGTTCGTTCATCGGCACGGCGGACGTCCAGCACGATGTCTTGCGGTGCTTTGGCGCTGAGGTTGGCGAACGTCACCCGGGGGTAGTGCGCCCGATCAGCCGCACCTGCGATGTCGTCCAGGTCGCCTGCAGCGGCACCTGCGAGCTGATCGATTCCGATCCGGACGAGTTGGCGTTGGGCATCGGCGATCTGTTCTTGCGACTCGCCGATCAGGGTGAGGGGGGCACCCCACGGTGCCAGCCACCCCAGGTAGGTGGAGAACTGTTGGCCCAACTCGATGCCGACGCTGCCGGCCATGTGATCGGCTGCGTACGCGCGCCGGTCTCGTAGGTCGACGACCCACTCACCGGCGGTCAACCGCCGGATCAGTTCCTGCGCCTCAACGGGCATCGGAGAACTTAAATCCACTGCGCCGGGACCCTGCTGATTCAACGGGCCCATGTGGGCGTAGTAGGCGGGATAGGCCGTCAACCCGGCGACCAGCCTGCGCACGAAGTCGTCTTCGTCCGGGTTGGTCAAAGCATCGTTGGTGCGCCGCTCGGTACCGATAGTGCTGGCATCGGCACCCGTGGTGGCGCCGGAGGAGCAGAAGCTACCGAAGCCGTGCGTCGGATACACCGCGGCATCTTCGGGCAACAGCTCCGCCAGTCGCCGGGCAGAACGGTACTGCGCGTGCGTCAGTTCTTCGGTTCGATCAGGATCGACCAGATCGGTGCGTCCCACACTGCCGAACAGCAGCGACCCACCCGTGAAAACCGCTGGCGTGGCCGCCTCGTCGTTGGCATCGGTAATCACATAGGACAAGTGAGTGTCGGTGTGTCCGGGGGTCGCAACGGCCTGCACACGCATCCCACCAACCACCAGCACGTCGCCGTCACCAAAAGCGCGCCGGTCAAAACTGACCGGGTCGGCGGCATTGACCACGTAGGGGGCCTGGTGACGTTGCGCAAGCACGTACCCGCCGGTGACATAGTCGTTGTGCATGTGCGTTTCGGCGACTGCACCGACCGCGACGTCGCGGTCCGCCAAGACCTCCTCGACGCGGTCCAGATCCCGTTGCGGGTCGATAACCACCGCGACGTGCCCGTCATCCACCACGTAGCTGCGGTTCCCCAGCTCAGGAGTCTCGATCTGAGTGATATGCACCGTCATGCCAACCTTCTTCCGATCGCTGCGCGCGTCCATCCAGCCTGGTCGAGGCCGGCTCGTGCGACGTGAGTCAGCGGCAGATTGCGCTCCCGCTTCATATGTACGTACATTAACGGTATGTCGTCATGGCCACAAGATCAGCGCGTGAAGTCCGTAGTGGTGCACGCCGGCACCGCGGATATCGCGGCGATGACCCGTCAGGTCGAGAATCTGCACGCCGCGGCGCCGGACGCAGCCATCGACGTGGTCGCCCTGGGCGCGGGGATCGATATGGCGCTGGCGCAACAAGTACCCGAGGCGGCCGCGTTGCGAACCTCCCGAGTCCGGCAGCTGCTGGCCCACGGCGTGCGGGTGCTGGCTTGTGCCAACACGATGCGCAGCAGAGGATTAACTGCGTCGGACCTGATCAGTGGTGTGTCCGTGGTGCCCTCAGGGGTGGCGGAACTGGCTAGTCGCCAGTGGGACGGCGCCGCGTACCTAAGGTTGTGAACGACCAGGACTCGGAACGGAAAGCCATCAGGAAGATGCCTGCTATCGATCGAGCCGGCCGCGCGCCACTGTGGCGCCAAATCCGCGAAGACCTCTCCCGGCGCATCGCCGAGGGAGAATTCACCGGCGCGTTTCCGGCCGAGTCCGAACTTCAACAGCACTATGGCGTTAGCCGGCAAACCGTCCGGCAGGCTCTGCGCCAGCTGCGTGAAGATGGCATCGTCACTGCCGAGCGCGGCAGAACGCCGCGGCTGGCGACGCCCACGGAGATCGAGCAACCTGTCGGCGCCCTGTACAGCCTTTTCGAGTCGGTCCGGGCTGCCGGGATCAGCCAACACAGTGTTGTTCGCGCGCTTGCCATCACCACCGACGCCCACGTCGCCGACCGCCTCGGCCTGAGCCTCGACAGCTCCTTGTTTCACCTAGCCCGGCTGCGCCTGGCCGGTGACGAACCGCTCGCTCTCGACGACGTCTGGCTGCCGGCCGATGTGGCGTGTCCGCTATTAAACGTCGACTGGCACAACACCAGCCTCTACGACCAACTCGACCAGCAGTGCGGCATCCGGCTCACCAGCGGCCAGGAGCAACTACGAGCAGCCGTCCCCACGGCGCACGTTCGCGAACTGCTGCACATTCCGCCCTCAGAAGCGGTCTTTTGCATCGACAGACTCGGAATCTCACACAATCAGCCCACCGAATGGCGACAAACCATCGTGCGCGCCGATCGATTCAGCATGATGGCCGACTTCGACGCGCGAACCGGATACCGCATAGCGGTGCACCGAGCAGCTGGACCTGGCTCCTGATCGGGCAGCGGCCACACGCAGGCTGAATTCAACACCCCGACGGGCGAATGTGACCGCCTCACGCTGTAAGCCGCCCCGTTCGAGTACTCACAAAGAATGTTCCCCGTGAAAGTATTCGAACACCCAGCCAATCGCAGTCAGCGCCACAAACGGGACAGCGAGCATCACTAGCCACCATCCCACCGCAAGCCCCAAGGCGATGACGGCAAGCGAGGCGGCCAGGAACAACGGCCACCACGAGTGCGGGCTGAAGAAGCCGTAGTCGCCCTCCACGTCGCCTTGCTCGCCGGACGGGTCATCGTCCGGGCGCAGGTCGATCTTGCGGCCGGTCCACCACAGAAAACCACTGATCAGCAGACAGGCCATACCGGTCAGGTAGAAGGCAACCGCACCGACCGGTTCGCTCCAATGGCTGAAAACACCGTAGATCGTGCCGACGGCAAGCCCGTACACGGCCAGTAGCAAAAAGATCTTCGTTTCAACTTTCACGCTTACTCCTTTGCCAACCTCGCGGGTGCGGCGTGCCCTGCCTCGGACTCTACCGACACGCAGTGCGCGCCGTGACTCTGTGCCACGCCCGCAAGCCGAGGGGGCCGGGCTTGCCGTCAGGGAGGCGGTATGGCACGGTTCCAGTATTCCAGATATTCATGGAGGATGTAGTGGGTGCGCGAACTCGGTTGTTCGAAGAGCTCTCAGTGGTTGGCAAGGCGTTCGGTAGTCCTCGGCGGCTGGAGATCATCGAGCTCTTGGCACAGAGCCCGCATTCGGTGGAGGAGATCGCGCGGGCGCTTGACCAGCGGTTGAGCACCGTGTCGGCTCATCTGCAGATCCTGAGGGCATCGCGGTTGGTGAGTTCACGACGCGATGGCACACGTGTCATCTATCGACTTGCCGGGGAAGACGTAGCAGACCTGTTCGCAGCGCTGGGTGTGGTGGCACGTGTGCACTCACCTGATGTGACGGTGGCGCGTCGGGCCTACCTGGGTGCGGGCGATGACGGACCGGAAGTGATCACTCGTGCTGAGCTCATGGAGGTTTTGGGGACTCCGGAAACCACGCTGCTTGATATCCGGCCGTCGGAGGAGTTCGACCAGGCTCATCTACCCGGTGCGGTGTCGATGCCGCTGGAAAAGTTCTCCGGGTCACTTCAGCAGCTACCCGCCGGAAATCTCATTGCGTACTGTCGCGGTGCCTACTGCCTGCTGGCACACGACGCAGTCGCACTGTTGACAGCCGCAGGCCGAGAGGCCAAACGCCTAGAGGACGGGATCCTTGAATGGCGTTTGGCCGGTCTGCCGCTCGAGCGAACCGCTCAAGGGGTTTGAGCGACATGGGTCAGGCTCTGGCGGCGATCCGACACTGGGCTCCGCGGCAGTGGGGCATTACCGGTGCCGTGACGGTCCTGGCCGTGGTAGTTGTTGCCATCCCCACCGATCTACTCTCGAACCCCTTGTTCCGGCGAGATATAGCGCCGCAGTGGTGGGCATGGCCGGCGCTGCTGGTGTCCAGCCTTCTAATGGGGCTGCTGATGGCGACGTACGTTGCGTCGCCGTCAGCAGCCGAATCGGCCGAGACATCCGCGCGGCCAGTGCGGCACGGGACAGCGGCAGGCCTTCTGACCTTCTTCGCTGTTGGTTGCCCCGTGTGCAACAAGATCGTGTTGATGGCATTGGGGTACGCCGGGGCGATCAGTTTCTTCGAGCCGGTACAGCCGTTCCTGCAGCTGTTGGCCATCGCCTTGCTGCTGTGGGCACTGCGGGCCCGTCTGACCGCGCAGACACAGTGCCGGGCCAAACAGCCTCAACCAACGACGTGAGGACAGACCCCTAATGAGCAAGCCAAATACAGATGCCACACAGCGTCGCGTAATGACCCCGTTACTCGTGGCTTTCGTGGCAGCTGTGGTCGCAGTCGTTGCCTTCATCGCCACCCGACCCGACAACTCGACGAACTCCTCAAAGTCAGCAAGCGATCAGACGGCCTCGGTATCAGGAGGCGATGTACCCAAGGAATTCCGGCACCTCGCACGCCGGCAGACCGCTGACCCGCTTGCTCAAGGCAAAGCAAACGCTCCAGTGGTGATGGTTGAATTCTCCGACTTCCAGTGCCCCTACTGCGGTCAGTTCGCACGCACCACCGAGCCGAAACTCGTTGACAAGTACGTCAAAAAAGGCGTGCTACGCATCGAGTGGCGTGACTTTCCCTACTTCGGCAAGGAGTCCTACGATGCGGCGCTGGCAGCGCGAGCAGCCGGCAAACAAGGCGGTTTTTGGAAGCTCCACGATGCGCTGTACACGCATCAGGCACCGCCCAACAGCGGGGAGCTCACCACCGACCGGATCGTGTCGTTGGCCACTTCAGTCGGTTTGGACGGGGCCAAGCTTCGCGCCGATATGCGCGACCCGAAGCTCGCCACGGCAATCAAAGCTGACTTCACGCAAGGCCAGAAACTCGGAATCAGCGGTACGCCTGCTTTCGTGATCAATGGAACGCCAGTCATCGGAGCCCAACCACTCAGCGTCTTTGAGAAAGCGATCGAGCAGGCAGCCAAGGACCAACAGTGAACAACGTCAGCTTGCTGTCGGCACTGGCCGCAGGAACCCTGTCGTTATTGTCACCATGCAGTGCTCTGTTGCTGCCATCATTCTTCGCCTACGCATTCTCTAGCAGACGCGCACTGCTCGCCCGGACCACCGCCTTTTACGTCGGACTTGCGCTCGTACTAGTGCCGCTGGGCACAGGCACAGCAGCAGCATCGAGGCTGATGTATGGCCACCGCGGACAACTGATCCTGATCGCTGGCTGGATCATCATCGGCATGGGCGTAGTTCAGCTGCTCGGCGGCGGCTTCCGCCTCCCACTGACCGCACGCCTGCAAACCTGGGCGGCATCCCGCGGCGCCGGCCGCGGCGGTTATCTATCAACAGTCGCCCTGGGCGCGGTATACGGGCTTGCAGGATTCTGCTCAGGGCCGGTACTCGGAGCAATCCTGACTATGGCCTCCACCCAAGGGTCCAAAACTCTCGGCGGGGCCCTGTTGGCCGTGTACGCACTGGGCATGGCACTGCCGCTCTTCGTGCTCGCATGGTTCTGGGATCGCTTCCATCTAGGGCAGCGCTCATGGATTCGGGGAAAAGCCTTTAACATCGGACCGTTTCAGGTCCACACGACCTCGCTTGTCTCCGGCGCCCTGTTCATCGTCATCGGCGTGCTCTTCCTGCTCTACGACGGCACCGCAGGCCTGACCGGCAGCCTTGGACTCTCCGACACCACCGGCCTGGAAGCAAGCGCCCAAGAGGCGATCTCGCGCGTCACGGAAGCCGTCCCAGTCTGGGTTTTCCCGCTGATGATCGCAGTCGTGGCATCCGCTGTTGCTTTTTCCCGATCCCGGCGGCAGGCAACACCATTGCACGGTGAATGTAGCGGTCCGCGCCACGACCGCACTCGTGAGTGAAGGCTTGCTCACCCCTCAATTCTCTTCGCCTCGGTGGCACTCCTTCCCAGCGAACCCTCTACACGGTGGACGCGGACTCAACTTGCCAAAGCTCCGCAGCAGCCTGGGCGGGTCATCACCGGCCGAGGAACCGCCGCCAGGCGGAGCTCTTAGAGTTCTGCGGCGGGTTCGGGTGTCCGGGGCAACGGTCAGCTGGCGGGATCTGGCCCATGACTTGGTCGACGTGGCGGCCGCAGCCAGCCCAAGTGGTCTTACCGCACTGCTTGCAGCGGATGGGTCGACACATGATGCAACTCCTGTCACTTATAGCCCTGTGCGGGCCGGTTCGATCGGTTCGGTGAGAGTTCACCGACGGTGTCATCGTCGGGCGCTGTGGCTACGCGTGTTGTGCAGTGGCTCCTTAGTGCGAGAAGCGGATGGTGGGCAGGATTCGGCGCAGCCAGGACGGGCATGCCCAGGCCGCGCGTCCGGTCAAGCGCAACAGCACTGGCAGCAAGATGAGGCGCACCAGGAAGGCGTCGAGCAGGACGGCGACGCCAAGGATGACGCCCATCTCCTTGGGTGGTAGCGGTCCGGACAGGGAGAAGGTAAAGAAGACCGCGACCATGACGGCTCCGGCGGCGAAGATCACCCGCCCGGAGTGCGCCACGGCGCCGACCATCGCCTCGCGCGGGTCACCGGATTTCTCCCAGTGTTCTTTGGCGGAGGCGAGCAGGAAGACGGTGTAGTCCATCGCGATCGCGAAGATCATCGCGAAGAAGAAGACGGGCGCCCACGCGTCCAGGAAGCCTTGGGGCTCGAAGCTGAACAGGCCGTGCAGGTGCCCGTCCTGGAAGATCAGGCGCGCCACCCCGAAGGCCGCGGCGGTCGACAGCAGGCTCGCCAGGGTGCCCAGTAGTGCGATCAATGGTGCTTGCAGTGCCACGAGGAGCAGCACGAACCCGAGGCTCAGCACGATGCCGATGACCCATGGTGTCGAGCGATCGAGTTGGGCCTTGAGGTCGAGGTTCTCGACCGCGGCACCACCGACGACCGCTCCGTGGGGGAGGGTGGAGCGCAACCGGTCGACGGTGTGTTCCAGGCCGGGGTCGGACGGGTCCGTCTTCGGCATTGCCTGGATCAGGGTGTATGGCGTGCCGTCGGTGGCCGGTTGGGATGGAAGAATTGCTGCTATCCCACGGTCCGTGGCCACGGTCGCCGCAGCGGTCTTGGCTTCGTGAGCGGGCGCGACGATTTGGAGTATCCCCGGCGCGCCGGGACCGAATGCTGTTTGGACGCGGTCGTATCCGATTCGGGCGGCTGCGTTGTCGGGTAGGACTTTGATCGAGGGCATTGCGGTGCGTAGGCCGGTGATCGGTGCGGCCAGGGCGAGCAGCACGACCAAGGCCGCCAACCCGTACGCGAGGGGGCGGCGCCACAGTCGCTGGCCCCATTTCTCGAAGGCCGGTGACCGGTGCTCGGCTACGCGAGCCCATGGCAACGCCAGTTTGTTGATCCGGGTATCGAGGCTGCCGAGCACGAGCGGGAGCAATGTCAGCGTGGCGGCCAGCACGAAGACGACGGCGAGCATGATGCCGCCGGCCATGGACCGGAACGCCGGCGACGGGACGATCTCGACGGCGGACAACGACACCAGCACCGTCAGCCCCGACAGCAGCACAGCCTTGCCCGCAGTGTCCATCGTTTCGGCGACCGCGCTCTCCCGGGTGGCGTCAGGGGCTGCGCGGGCCGCGCGGTAGCGCACCACGATGAACAGGGCGTAGTCGATACCCAGTGCGAGGGCGAACATCATCGCGAAGTTCATCGCCCAGATCGAGACCGGCACGATTTCGTTGATCAACACCAAGGACCCGGCCGAGGCGACGAGGCCCGCCAGGGTCAACAGCAGCGGCAGGCCGGCCGCGACCAACGCGCCGAAGGCCAGAACCAGGATCGCGAGAGTGATCGGCCAGGACAGCATTTCCGACTTCAGCATCGCATCGAGGTTTGCAGTGTTGAAGTCGGCCCACAGCTGTGACGACCCGGTCGGAGTCACCTGAATGCCGTTCCCTGACAATGCGGTGAGCTCGGGTTTGAGATCCACGGCCGCCCGGACCATGTCATTCGTGTCAGCGCCGGCGCCACCGAGCACGATCGCCGTGCGACCGTCCTTACTCAACGTGGCACCAGGCTGCGGCGCGATCACCGCGGCAATCCGGTGATCACTACGCAACGTCTGCTCCACGGCATGAATCGCCCGCTGCCCCTGGGATGAGGACAGGCGACTGTCGTTGCTGTGAACGACCACCTGCAACGCAGAGCTCGCGTTGCCGCCGAAGTGATCCTGCGCGAGCTGCCGGGCAGCCACCGACTGCGAACCGCTGGCCTGCCAACCGGCTCCGGACAAGGAAGCCTCGACCCGGGGCGCGAACAGGCCCAGTCCGACCACGATCAGCACCCACAGGACGAGCGTCACACGGGCATGGCCGAGCACCCTCAGTCCGAGGCGTCCCAACGGCCCCGCAGGACGGCGATCGGAGGGCTCGTCCTTCCCGTGCGATGCCGCAGCGGCTGTTGACCGGGTAGATGTCATGGCTTCCTCTCTAACCCCCTGGGGGGATACGCTGAGGACAGTACCTAACCCCCTGGGGGGTTGCGCAAGTCAGTTGAGGAGAGATGAGCATGAAAGCCTTCACAATGCGGGTGACCGTCGAGCAGGGCTACGACCTGACGGTGGCCCGGGTGCGCGAACTGCTCGCCGACGCCGGATTCGGCGTCCTGACCGAGATCGACCTGGCTGCCACGCTGCAGGCCAAGCTCGGCGTCCTGGTCGCACCACGCATCATCCTGGGCGCGTGCCGCCCGGAACTGGCTCACCAGGCACTCATCGCCGACCCACGGGTCGCCACGCTGCTGCCCTGCAATGTCGTGGTCAGCGCAGAGGGTTCCGGCAGTGTCGTCGAGGTCTTCGACCCTGTCGTCATGACCGAGTTCAGCCCAGTGCTCGATGACGTCGCCGGCGAGGCACGAGCGCGGCTGTCCATGATGATGGATGCACTGACCAACGACCAGAAGGACCGCGATGCAACTCGAGCCTGATGAGATCACCGCGATCATCACCCGCCTCAAACGCGCCAACGGACACCTGGCCTCCGTCATTCGGATGCTGCAGGACGGCGCAGAATGCGAAGACGCACTCACCCAGTTGGCCGCGGTGAACAAAGCCATCAGCCGCGGCGGGTATGCCCTTGTGGCGACGGGACTCGAACAGTGCATCGCCGAAAGCGGCCGCGAAAGCGTGGACACCAAGAAACTGGAGAAACTGTTCCTCGCACTCGCCTAAGGCGAGTAGGCCACGTCGGCCGTGCTGTCCCGTAGAGCGATGGCGGGCTCAATCGGTCGTTGCAACACCCCTTTGTTTGTGAGGTGTCGCGAAGTGTGGTCGAAGAAGGAAATTCGTGAGAAGAAGGCCCGGTTCTGGGTGCTGATGGCTGCGGGGTCGACCCTGCAGGCGGCCTGTGATGCTGTGGGCGTGGATCGAGTATCGGGCCGCCGGTGGCGGCAAGCGACGGGCGGGCGGATCCCGCGTAAGAAGCCCGAGCCGTCGGGTCGGTACCTGAGCCTGGACGAGCGGTTGCGGATCGCTGATCTGCACCTGGCCGGGACCGGGGTGCGGGCCATCGCCCGGCAGATCGGCCGCCCGGCCTGCACGGTCAGTCGTGAACTGGCCCGTAACGGTTCACGACCGGACGCGCGGGGCCGGCGCAAGTACGCGCCGTACGCGGCACAGCAGCGGGCCGAGCTACGGGCCCGGCGCCCGAAGCCGAGTAAGTTCGAGCACGCCGAGTTGGCGCAGGTGGTCCAGACCAAACTGTGTGTGAAGTGGAGTCCGGAACAGGTCAGTGATCACCTCGCCAGGACGTTCCTTGACCGTGCGGAGATGCGGGTGTGCCCCGAGACGATCTATCAGGCGTTGTACGTGCAGGGCCGGGGTCATTTACGCGCTGACCTGCATCAACACCTACGCACCGGGCGGGCGGTGCGCCGCCCGCGGCGCTCCACCGTCAAGGGGCCTTCGGGCAAGATCCCGGACATGATCATGATCAGTGACCGGCCTGCAGAGGTCGCCGACCGGGCCGTACCCGGCCACTGGGAAGGCGACTTAATCCTGGGATCGAACTGCCGCTCGGCGATCGCCACCCTGGTCGAGCGCCAGACCCGGTTCACGATGCTGGTCCACCTGCCCGATGGGCACGGCGCGATCGCGGTGCGTGATGGTCTGTTGGCCGCGATCAAGACCTTGCCGGAGCACCTGCGTAAGTCGTTGACCTGGGATCAGGGCAGCGAGTTGGCTCAGCACCAGCAGATCACTCTGGCCACGAAGATGGCCATCTATTTCTGTGACCCGCACAGCCCGTGGCAGCGGGGATCGAATGAAAACACGAACGGGTTGCTGCGCCAGTATTTCCCCAAGGGCACCGACCTGTCGGTCCACTCACCCGAGCGGCTGCTTGAGGTTGCTACCGAGCTCAACGACCGCCCCCGCAAGACCCTTGGCGGCATCACCCCGGCCGAAGCCCTGCAACGTCTACTGCATGACCCGGAAACTCCCCCTGTTGCAACGACCGCCTGAATCCGCCGATCCGCAATTGGAACACCAGGCCCTTGCTGTTGGCTGCCGCCGCTGACGTGAATCTCGATGCCGTCACGGGGTGATGATGTGGCTGGGCCCGTCGTGGTCGCGGCCGCGGTCCAGATCGACGTCCTTGTCTTCATCGTTGCCTGGGGTGTTGCCCAAGAGTTTGTCGATGTCGTCACGGACGCGCGCCATGGTTTCGCGGGCGATGCGGTGGGAATCGCGTACGGGCTGTGGCGTGGCGGTGAGGTCGGCGTCGACCTGGTCCAACTCTCGTGCGGCAGCCTGGGCAGCGCCGGGAGTTAGGCGGTGTTCGGTCCAGCCGACTGCGGAGATGATGGTGGAGTGCCACAACTGTTCGCGAGTGTGCGCGGGCATGTCGACACCCGGGTCAGTACCGGGGTTAGCGGCGACGATTTCGGCGGTGGCTTTCTCGATCGTCTTGGGCCAGGTGTTGGTCGGCAGTTCGGCGATGATCTGCCCGACACGTTCGGGCACGGTCTGAGTGGCCTGGTGCTCCGGGTCGTCGGCCCTCCCTGCGGCGATGGCGTATGCCAGGGGAACGATCGCGCGGTCGGCGGTGTCGAGGGTGCCGGCCAGCACTCGCATCAGATCGACGTCTTGCTCCCATAGTTCGGCGGGGTCTTTGACGCTGGCCGGCATGGTCACGGCGCGGACCTCGACCCACCGGTGCGCCATGGCGGTGATGGTGTCGGCGGTGGCCTTGTATCCGCTGCGGTCTTGGTCGAGCGCGGCCCACACGACCCCGTCGCGGGCGTGCGCTGCGATGCGGTCGGCCTGGTACTCGGTCATCGCGGTGCCCATGGTAGAGACGCCGATGCTGTCGTTGGTGCGGCCGACGGCGTCGCGGCCGGCGAGGGTGAGAGCGATGGCGTCGTAGGCACCCTCGGCGCGCACCACGGCCGGCGGCCGTGGTGCGCCAGCCTCGCGTGCCATCTGTCGTCCTTCCCACAGCCCAAACACTTGGTTCCCCTTACGGAACGCTGGCGTAGTCGCTGAGTTCTTGTGCCGGGCGGGGGAGTCTCCGGTCAGGTCGCGTCCGGTGAATCCGACGATCTGACCTTCCTCGTCGCGGATCCCGACCATGGCGCGATCGCGGAAGGTGTCCATCAGCAGCTCGCGTTTGTTCCACACGGCGAGGTTGGCGTCGACCAGCTCGGTGTCGGTGGCTTTGATGGTGCGGCGAAGGTGGTTGGTCAAGTCCCGCCACCCGCCGGGGGCGTACCCGACCGCGAACGGTGTCTCGGTCAGGTCGGTGCCGAACCGGGATCGCACATGGTCTTGGGCGGGTGATCCGTCGTACTTCGCGGCGAAGAAGCGCGCGGCCTCGGCGTTGAGCTCCAGGACGCGTTCGCGGCTGGTGGCAGCGGTCGGTTCTTCCAATCGCGCGGCTGATGGGGTAAATGCTGGCGCAGCGGCATACACCTCGTTGGTGTCCACCGCAGTGGGTGGTGTTTCCGGCACGGTCGGCAGCTGGGCATCCGCAGGGAACTTCCCTGGCGTGTAGCCGACGTGCTCTTGGTCGTTGTCGTAGTCCTCGGGCGGGGCGAGCTGGTCGAGCAGTTCATCCGGGTAGGTGCCGTTGTCGTATACCCCGGACGCTGGGGGCTCCACGTCAACGGCGGCCTCAGGGTCAACGTCGCCGGCAGCAGGGGAGTCGGGTGCGGCATCGTGTTCGGCGGCCAGGTCGGTCAGGAACGCTTGCATTTCGGAGTCGGCGAAGTCGTCTTCGGCGACATGCTGATCCGGGGCCTGTTCGGTGTCTTCGGCGGCGGCGATGTCGCCGACGCGCCAGGTGAGGACGTGGGTGAGTTCGTGCAAGGGGATGCGGCCGGTGCCGTCGTCTTGGCCGGGCTGGGGCAGGACGTCGGGGGAGATGAGGCCGGCGGCGGCGGTCACGACGTCGGCGGGGCTGGTGCCGGTCTGCCGGGCGACGGTGTTGACCGTGGCGACCAGTGTCGGCCAGGCCGGGTCGGCCATGACCCGGTCGGGCAAGGGCTGCGGTAGTGCGTCGCGGAGCGCGGTTTCCCAGTTGGTGCGCAACCGGCCCGTAGCGGATCCGGTGATGACGTCGGCGGCGGTCGTCGACCCCAGTTGCGGCAGGATCCGCGACCACAAGGCGGCCGCGACGTGCTCATCGGGCAGGGGCATAGCGACGGGTCCGTTGCCGTGCGCGGGGATGCCGAGCGCGGTGTTGATTAGTGCGGGGACGTCACGGCCGGCGGCTGCGGCTTGGTCCAGGTGCTCGCCGACGATGGGCCAGTGCCCATCGGAGAGGACGCGTGGCTCGAGGTCGCGCAACTGGGTCACGTAGGCCGCGCCGGGGGCGTGGGCGTTCGCGCCGTGATGGGTGCGGACCGCGGTCGTCAGCTGGTCTTGGTAGGTGCGTTCTCGGGTCGACAGCCGGGGCGGGCCGGTGGGGGTGGTGTCGGTGGCCGGGACCTGGTGCACGGCCCGCCAGACGGCGACCTTGCCGTGCAGTTCGGGCACATCGAGGATCGGCAGCTGCCATTTGTCGGCCTGCTCGGGTGTCACGTCGGTCACCGAGGCTGCGACTGCGTCGGCGTCGGAGGCGACCTGGTCGGCGCGGGCGGTCAGCCATTTCCCGTACTGCGGGTGGTCGGCTAACGCGGCCGGGACGCCGGGCATCCACGGCACCGGGCCGGCGGTTCGGGTGCGGGTTCCGGAGGGGTCGAGGCGCCAGTCCAGCACGGCGGCAACGTCTTTCGCGCCGTCTAGCCGGCGGCTGGAGGCTGCTTCGGCGAGGGCGGCGGCGGGGTCGGCGCCGTCGAAATGCAGTAGCAGCAAGTGATCGCGCAACGTCTCCCAGGCGGGCGCGCTGCTGACACCGGGGACGATCTTCTCGGCCTGTTCGGTCAGTTCCTCGATCTGCTGTGGGCCGGCGGCTTGCTCGGCGGCGTGTCCGAGGGCGTCGGCGTACCGTTCGGCCGATCGGGCGAGCAAGTGGGCCGGGTCGTGCTCGTCGCGCAGCATCGTGGTCGCGCTGATCGCGGCGCCGTCGCGGCCGATGACTTTCTCCAGGGTCTCGACCACGACCGGGGGCACCACGTGTCCGGGGGTGAGCATGTTGTGTTCGTCGCCGTCCCCACCGGTCGCGACGAACATGGTGTTCTCATCGGTGCCGCGGGTGATCCCGACATACGTGGATTGGCGGTCGTCCTTGTCGGTGATGATCGGCAGTCCGACGGTCACGGTCTGCCCTTGAGCGCCGTGGAAGGTGGCGGCATACCCCAGGTCGACGTGTTTGGCCACGTACTCGGCCGGCAACGTGACGGTGCGGCCGAGTTTGGTGTGCTGCGCCACGATCGACCCGTTCGACCGCACTTCCTGCACGGTCCACCGGTCACCGTTCTTGACGAACTTGGTGCCACCCAGGCGCAGTTTGCGCTGGTTCTTGCGGGTCACGATGGTGTCGCCGACCGATGCCTCGATGGACTGCTCGGACTGGCTCCGCAACGCCACGGCCGGTCCGACCGGGTCACCGGCGGTGGCGAGTTCGGTCAGGCGTGCCTCGCGGGCGCGGACGTTGAGCTGGTCGACCAGGCGGTGTTCGCGCGCCATCATCAGCGCGTCCTTGCCGCCTGCACGGTGCTGCTGCCATCGGGTGAACACCTGGTCGGGCAGGTCTGCTTCGCCGCCGGCGACGACTCGGCCGCGGTCGAGGTAGAACCCGAGTGCTTCGGTGTCCCCGGCACGCCATGCCAGGGTGGCCGCAGCCTCGCCGGGAGTGTTGAACCGGACGACTTCGCTCAAGGTGAGGGCGCCGACGTCGGAGGCGATGTTGCGCAGCACACCACCGGCGGCGACCGCGGCCAGCTGCTGGTCGTCACCGATCAACCGGACGGTTCCGCCGCGGGAGGTTACGTAGTCCACGGCCCGCGCGAGGTCGACGGTGCCGGCCATACCGGCCTCGTCGACGAGCACCAGCGTGTCCGGTCCGACCCGGTTGATCCACTCCGGTGTCTTGCCGGGGCCGCCGTTGATGTGGTGGATGAGCTTGGCCAACGTGTCGGCGTCGGTGTCGATCGACTCACCCAACACTTCGGCGGCGGCGGCCGAGGGGGCGAGGCCGATCACGGTGCCGCCGGAGTCCTGCCAGGCGCGAGTCAGGACCGACATCGCGGTTGTCTTGCCGGTCCCGGCCGGTGCCAGCGCCAGCTGCACGAACCGGTCGGAGGTGGCCATGTCTCGCACCAGTTGCGCCTGTCCGGCGTTAAGTGCGAAGTCGTGGTTGGCGGCATGTTCCAGCAACGCCATCTCGACAGTGCGCGGATCCAGGGTGCGGGCGCCGGTACGGCGAGCCGCACTCAGCAGGGAGTCTTCGGCGTCCAAAACCGCTGTGGTGGTGAACTGTTCGGAGAACTTCTTGCGGTACACCGACCGGGTTCCGTCGCGCATGTCGGCCGGTTCGGTGACCGGGTCGTAGGCGTCCAACCGCATCGACACGTCGGTGCCGGTGACGGCCTCGATCACGCGTTTCTTCGCGGTGGCGAACCCTTCCTCGCTCAAGCCCAGCGGCCGCAGCTTGTAGACCGTCGCCGAGCGCACGTGCGACATGTCGAACACGGCACGGGAGTCGGTGATGGTCGTCACGACCTCACCGGCCAGGTCCCGCACGCCGTGTTCGGTGAGCTGGCCACGGCGCACCAACTTCTCCCGGGCCTTCTCGGCAGCGGGCAGCTCGCGCTTCGCCCCGGCCTGTTTCGCGTGCGCGGGAAGGTCCGCCGGCGTGCCGTCGAACGGGGTCGGGAGGCTGTCCAAAACCGTCTGCGCGAACGGCAACCATTCGGCGTGCTGCTGGGCCATCGACCGTGGTTCGGCCTTGGCCTGCCTCGTGGCTTCGTGCGCGACTCGGGAGAGTTTGTACGCCTCTTTCGTCGTCGGCGGGCGGTGATACTCGGCCGTGAAATCGGCCGTCAGCTGCGCGAGCTTGGTCGCGATCGCGGCCTTGCGGGAGGACCACGCTTCCTGCAGTTCGACCGGGACACCGACGATTTCGCGGACTCCGCGTTTGCCGTCGCGGGCGCTGCCGGGACGTTCGGTCCACGCATAGCCGGCCTCGCGTGACTTGGCCTCCAACCGCTGGTTATACGCCTCGGACAGTGGCACCACCAGTTTGTGAATCACCTGCCCGTCGAGGGTCAGCCACTTGCCGTCGGTAGGGTCTTGGACCTTGTTCGAGACGGCGACGTGGGTGTGCAAATGCGGGTCGCCGTCGCGGCTGTCGCGGTGGGTGAACCGGGTCGCCATCAACCCATTGGTGCGCACTTGCCGGACGCCGGCCTTGCCGCGCCGGGTGAACACACCCTCGGTTTCGAGCTCGGCGAGAGTCTCGGTCACTGCGTCGTCGTGGATGCGTTGCAGGTTGGCTCGCTCGTCGGCGTCGGCCACCGCCCACAGCACCGAGAACGACTTCGGCGCCGCGAATGTCATGTCGTACCCGGCCACCGTCGTCTTCGCCGGGCGCGAGGACCGGGTGATGTGCGCGGACAATTCACGCGCGTCCAGCGGGTCGCGGCCGTACTGCTCGGCGAACGTTTCGCGGCCGACACGGGTGCGGATCTGTGAGCGCACATCGTCCGGGATCGGGTCTTTGCGGCGCAGACCGTTGTCCTTCAACCACGTGTTGTAGGCGCGGGTGACGCCGGTCAGGAACGGGTTGGTTGCCGTGTCTGGGTCGGTGAACGGTGTGCCCAATTGGGCTTGCTTTAGGGCGGATTCGGCGTCCATGCCGGTGGCGATCGCGTCGGCGGTGACCTGGTCGGCGTTGGGGTGCAGGCCTTCCCCGAACAGGGCTTTCATGTGGTCTTCGGTGACGACGTCGCCGGGCTCGATGCCGTGCCGGCCGGTCAACCCTTGCAGGCCCGAGCCCCACCACTGGCCCGGCTGTTCGCCCTTCTCGGAGTAGTAGTCAGCCAGCACCTGACCGTTCGTCTTGGTCAGGTCCTGGCGGGCGACCTGGTTGGTCAGATACGTGTATCCGGACCCGGCCGACAGCTTGTGGAGTGAGGCTCCCATCAGCGCACACCTGCCCGACGCACAGGGGAGGGGCGGTGGGCAGGCGTGGTCGCAACGACACCGAAAATCCGGTGGTCAACCATCGATCGCACCCCCGCTGAACGGGCGGTGCTCTCATTCCCAAGACCTAGGAAACCACACGGCGCGGCGTGGGGTCGAGCACGGCGCGCGAACGTGGACGATTGTCCAACTCACCGAGGGTGCAAGAGGTGCGTACAGTCTGAGTCCCTCCAAGAACCGCTGCCATTCACCACGACCACCTGAGAGTCCTTGGCACAACTGACGATTCGGATCGTCAACTCACCTTCGTCGTGGTCTAGTCGTTGCGTTAGGTGCGTTCCTGACAAGGTCACTTCCACGTTTCCGATCTGAGGTCTTCGCAGGAGTCACACTCTCGTGGTTCACTAGTTGCGGGAATGAGAGCACCACGAAACCTCTGAGGAGGGGTGTGGTGCACGATGCGACTGGAAACGTACGAAGACCTGCGGGCACTGAGTCCGGCAGACGCGTTGACGCTGGGATACATCGGAGACAGTGCCGGCGTCCGCAAGGAACGTGCCGATACCGCGCGATCGATGGTCGACAAGCTCGGCCCGCTGGCTGATCCCGACGCAAACGAACTGACACCATTGGCGATCGCGCGCGCTACCGCCAACGCACAGGGGAGCACGGTTGGGGCGTTGCACCAGCTCGAGCGCGCCGCACGCGAATATGAAGCGCTGCCGGCGTCCGCTCAGGCGACGCGGCTTCCACCGGTGTTGGCCAGCGATCAGGTCCGCCAGCTGCGCGAGCAGGTGATACCGCGACCGGCACCCATGTCTGGTGACGCACTGTCGCTCATGGAGGACGAGATCGGCGATGTCGAACGTCAAGAACGGATCGGCCGCGAGACCGATGATTGGGAAGCGATCACACGAGCCTCGCGGCGAGCACACGCGTTCGCAGAACGGCACCACCTGCCGGTCGCGGCCGGCACCCACGCGGTAGAGGCCGAACCGTTCCTCAACCCTGACCGTATGAACATCGCGACACCTGCGGAGGTCGGGCGGGCATGGCAGCATGCGCACGCCGCGGTCGAGGCATCACATGATCACTTGGTGCGCCTGGCCGAACGGCACGGACCATCAGCCCAAGTCGACTACGAACTCGCCGAGCAGGCGCACACGCGCCTGGCCCAGACCGAAGACGTCCTGAACGCTGACATCTACCAGCGGTGGGGAGTTGACGGGCAGACTCTGCACGAACAGACAGCGGCACCGGACGAAGGCGCAGCCCGGATGGCCTTTCACCACAAGGCGATCGAGCGCACGGCGGAGCATGAGGTCGGCGTATACCCGCCGGTGTGGAGTGCGGATCCGGACCAGTCCGAAGTGGTGTTGGTGCCACGGTCCTCCATCGCCAGGGTCCAATCAGACACCGAGAACGTCAGCGTGCGCGTCGCACGGGACGGAGAAGTACACGTCGGCCTGAGCACATTGGCCGACGAATACATCACAGACCCTGACCTGGCGTCGGTGGCGGAGGCGCTGCGCGTGGACGAGGGGAAGGCTCACGCGACCGTGCTCGAGGCAGCACACCAGCTGCAGCGAGGTCAGGTCGCGTTGAGCACTGGCGAACCGATGGTGGACCCGGCCGAGACCACAGTCACACCGCGTTGGGAACCATCAACGAGGACAGGACAGGAACAACTCATGCGGTCAGAGCTCGACGGCGAACTTGAGGCGAATCGGTATCTCAGAGGGCTGATAGACCCCGATGGCGCTCCACCGTCGTTAGCGCGCGAAGCAAGCGACCGGCACGACATCGCGGCATCGACGTTCAACGACGAAAAGATCGACGCGGTCGCTGACGCTCGGATCGGCGCAACATCTCTGCAGTTCGGAGAATTGATCGACGACGCATCGGTGGAACTGGCGAACTTCACGCACGGATGGGACCGAGTCCAAGTGCACGTCGACGCAGACAACCGGGTGCGAGCAGGCGTCATCGGCCCCAACAGCAGCACGGACGGTGACCTGCCGGCGGTGGCCGCCGCATTGGGCATCAGCGAGGCCGACGCAAACCAAGCGGTGATGGAAGCTGCGCACCAGCTGCAGCGCGGCCAGGTCGCCTATGGCGCTGACAGTGACATCGACGCCGACCAGCGGGTCGAGGCGTTCGACCGCGACCAGGGCCAGGCCGCGCGGGAATCGCTCACGTGGACGCCGGGGAAGGCAGGAGACGAAGCCGACCAACCAGGCCAGCAGCAAGAGGAGCAGACGATGACACACCCTGAGCAGGAACAGAACTTGCCGGCCTACCGGGATCTAGCGCGGCGTGAAATGCCGTTGGCAGAAGCGATGCGGTTCGGGGTCGCCGGCGACGGACCCGAGGACAACGCCCAGCGTGTGGCCAACGCGAAGGACGTGGTCGAGCAGTGGGACGCAGCCGACACCCGCGCCTACGAGGCGGCAGTTGGTAGTCACTCCCAGGTCGACCCTGGACTGGATCGGCCGAAGGCTGCAGACCTCGTGATCGAGCACGGCGGTGACCTGGCGGCGGCAACGGCCTCGCCCGCGTTTAAGGACGTGGTCGCTGACCACGAGGGCATTGCCGGCGGGTTGGAGCTGGTGGACGACGAAGACGGACTCCGGGAGGTGTACGTCGAACCCGATCGGGAGTATGCCGCGGAACTGGCCGAGCAACACCGGGGAGCAATCCTCGAAGGTGCACCCGTGCAGGACGGTCGCGACGCAACCCGGGCAGCGTGGGCTGCATACCGGGCGGGATCCGGCGGGCAGGGCCAGGAGGACGAGCCGGACCCTGACGAGGTGGTGAACCTGGGCATGGTCGACGACCGTTCCGTAGCCCGACAGGGGCAAGACCGCGCCGACCCGGGCCGGCAGCCGGTCGATATGCAGCAGGTACAGGAACAGATCGCGTCTCTGGATGCGGTCGGCGCCGGCCACCACGACCGGTACGCGTTCGAGAACACCCAACCCACCCAGGACGACCCCACGATGCGGATGTGATGTCCCCGGCCCCTGGTGTGCTCGCTGCAACGATCACACGGCGGGCCGGACACCGTGACTTCTCAGTTCCGAATAATGAAAGGTGCGAACAACGAT
Source organism: Flexivirga sp. G2 (assembly GCF_055397625.1). Lineage (NCBI taxonomy): Bacteria > Bacillati > Actinomycetota > Actinomycetes > Micrococcales > Dermacoccaceae > Flexivirga > Flexivirga sp. G2. The sequence goes on along the minus strand of NZ_AP039677.1, from coordinate 14,872 downwards.
GGCAACCAAGAACACCGGTCCGGTCAGTGCACGGCAGCGGGCCCGGGCCGCGAAGGCGAAGCTCGACGCGGACCGTAAGGCTCGTGACAAGCGTGTCGAGGAACAGGCGACCGAGTGGTACCAACTGGAGGACACCATCGCCCAAGCGCAAGCGGCGGTCGAGGAAGCTCGCGCGCAGCAGGCCAGCGTGGTGGTCGCACTCGGCGAAGAAAACGTGAGCGTCGACGACGCGGCAGAGCTGCTGGGGATCGAGCCTGGTGAGGTCCGCGCGCTGCGCAAGCAGCACCGCAACGCCACGTCCGGACAGGCGCCGGCGACTCTGCCCGCAGGCGGAAACGTCCCGGCCGACGAGGCGGAACCGGCCGAGCAGGTCGCCTCGTAAGGAGGAGGACATCACGATGCGTGAGGCCGTCCTGCCGATGTCCCCGGTGCCGGAATCAGTTCCGGTGCCGGGGGAGTCGCAGTTGGCCCGGCTCGCTCTGATCAGGGCGAAACTGGACGATCCTCGCGCACGAGAACGGTTCGAGGCCAAAGTCGGTCGACGTTCCCGATCGCGATGCTGGCACTGGCTCGGTGCCATCCACCCGCACGGCCACGGACGCTTCTGGGTCGGATCACTCCCAGCAGCGGGCGGCGGCCAGCGTGACGTCGTTGTGATCGCGCACCGGTTCGCGTGGGCGCTCGAGCACGGTCTGGGCGCCCTGCTTGAGGTGCCAGTGCTCGCGCACGAGTGCGATGAGGCCGGCTGTCAGAACCCAGCCCATCTGGCGCCGGCGACGATGGAGTCCAACCGAGATGACTGGTTACGCCGCCGTTGGCACCCTCGATCGCCGCTGCGTGACGTCCGTGGCGCCGCGGGCCGGGCGCGCGCGATCCGCCACGCGATTCTGAACGGCGAGGACCTCGACGCTGTTCTTGCGTTAGGTGTCAGCCCGTTGGACGAGCAACAACTGTTGCTGTGGTGAGCCCATCAGTCGATGCGATCGCGCATGCTGGCTTGTGGGTAGGAGCGGAAGACAGGGGATTTGGAAGATGGCTAATACGTCAGGGGAACCGCCGCGGCGGCCGCGTGCAGCAGCTACGGCTTTGCTGTTCGTCACGAACCTTCCACACATCGTTGTCGGAGTGTTCGTGTCCGGATTCGTGGGAATGCTCGCGGCGGGTGCTGTCGCGTCCTGGACGGGCGCGGCGGCGGCGCCCTATCCGTGGTGGTGGTTTACCGCTGGCGTGATCGTGTGGGTGCTCTGCGGGTTCTTGATGCTGCGGCCATCTGGTGAACGGTGGCTGGTGCGACGGATGCTGCGGTGGGAGCCGGTCGAACTTGAGGAACAGCTGAGCAGCCGTGTAGCGGCCGAGGTCGCATACGCAACTGGCATGGATCTGCGACAGTTCGACTTCTACCGCACCAATGATCCGGAGGAGTTCAACGCGCTGGCGATTGGCGGCCGGACGGTTGCGGTGACATCGCTCTTCCTGGACATGTGGAGGAACGATGAAGTGATCCCAGAATGGGCCGAGGCATTCATCGCGCACGAGTTGGGCCACCACGCCGGCCAGCGTGTCCGCGCCGGAGTCATGCTGCTCTGGTTACGCGCACCGGCAGGATGGTTCGGCGCGATGTGGCGCAATGCCAGCGCTGATGTATCGGGTGTCCTGATCAAGTGTGGACTGGCCTTCATCGGTTTGATGGTGCTGCTGGGATTGGCGGTGAGCCGGCCGCTGATCCTCTTGGCGCTGGTCGCGGTAGTAGTCGTGTTCGTGTTGTTGCGCTACCTCAGCGCTCGAAGCAGCCAGGCCGAGGAGTTCCGGGCCGATGAGTTCGCGGCCGCGTGCGGCTATGCGCAGCCACTTGCAGCGTTCCTGAATGCTGTGCTGGGCGAGTTGGACGAGCCAGAGGATCGGACCTGGCAGGAGGACCTCTTCGGCACTCACCCGTCGATGGCATCCAGGATCGAGCATCTCCGTCCACTGATCGAGAGCGATGCTGAAACGGGCTGAGGTTCGAGCAGGTCGGTGACCATCCTCTATTGGTGAGGGCCGCGGGGGTAAGACGGTGATGGGGGATCGTCGTTGCGGCGCGACCCTTGCTCGTCGCCAGCGTTGAGTAGCCCGGCGACCTGTTCCTGTACCGCGTGCATATCGACCCGTGGCCGAGCGGTGCGGTTAACGCGCTCGAGGTCTGGGCCGTGGTGGTCTCGCACGTATTGAGCGAACCCGGGCATGGTGAATCCGACGCGGCCTCGCGCGGGTGCTTCGACGAGTCCCTTGTCGATCAGCTGGTCCCGTACCCGGCTCCATGCTCGAGGATCGTTGGCGCCGAGCTGGTCCGTGACGTCACTGGTGGCGGCAACACCGTCCGGGCCGGCCGCCGCCGCGATCGCGGTCATGACGGTCTTCTCGGCGTCGGTCGCTTTTCCCCACCGGCCGCGGAACATTCCGGTCGACAGGTTGGTGTTGGCGTCCTGGATGGCTGCTTCGGCCTCGGCGCCGGTCAGTGTTGCACCCCGTTCGGGTGCTGCGCGCTGCCACAGCTCATCGCCATACAGCTGCACCAAGAACGGTGAGCCACCCGCAGCCCGCAGGACCTTGTCGGCCGCGTCGGGGTCGAACCGGACACCGAGCTCGGCGGCCGGCTGCAGCAGCGCGATCTCCGCTTCGTCAGGGGCAAGCATCGGCAGCTGGTTGAAGTCGAACCGTTCGGCGAAGCTGGCCGCAGCCATCACCCGGTCCGGGGTGTCCGGCAGGCCGGCGGTCATGAACGCGATTGGCGCATCGCGCCGCAGCGAGTCCTGAACGGCGTTCGCGATCACGACCAGGTCGCTGCGTTCGGGGTCGGGGTAGCCGGCTTCCTGCAGCTCGTCGACGAACACAGCCAGACCGGCGCGGTTGCTTTCCCGGGCCAGGACCGCGGTCTCGACCAGCAGATTCGTCAGGCTGTCTCGCTGACCGGGATCTTCGCCGACCTCCGGTAGTCGGCCGGTGACTTTCACGATTCCGGCGGACACCTCGACCGACATCTGCGCCAGACGTTGTCGCCACCTGTCCCAGCGGGAGGACTGGTCCAACCCGGCCGCTTGCGCCCCTTCGGCGATACCGGCGGCGAGGCGTTGCGGGCTGGAGGAGGTCTTGTCGAACCGGGTCACTTCGCTGGTCACGAATCCCAGCTCGCGGGCCCGGTCGCGCACCAGGTCCAAGGTGACAGTTTTGCCGGTCCCTCGGGATCCGGTGAAACACACCGCGGACGCGGCCGGTCGTCCCGTCGCTGCGGTGCGGGCTAGGACCGCGCCGGCGCGGTCGAGTTGTCGGGTGCGGCCGACCACCACGGAGGGTCGAGCGCCTGGGCCGGGTTCGTACGGGCTATCCAACATGCTCACAGCACACCGTAGACAACCGTAGAAAACAAGGCCATTTCTACGGTTGTCTACGGTTTCTCAGTGTCGAGGTTCCTGCGACCGGCTGCGGCTGTGTGTGGGGGAGCCGGTCTGTTGGGTCCGGTCGGCGGCGGTGTCTCCAGCGCTGAGGGCTGCGATTTGATCCTGGACTGCTTGCATGTTCACGCGCGATTTCTTGACGCTGCCTGGCTGGCGATCCCGGCGGGCTTGCGCGATTTCCTCGCGTGAGAGCTGGGGGAGCGGTTCTTCGGGCCGTGCGAGCGTGCGTGATGCCGCGATTGTGGTCTTCTGCAGGTCCTGGGCCTGGGCCGAATTGGGCGGCAGCGGGATCCATTTACCGGCGCGGGCGGCATTGGCAAGACGTGGGGGCGTAGGACCGGGTGTGGCACGGGCGAGGGCGCGTGCGGCGATGATCGGCCGCATGGACTGCACCAGCTGCACGGTGCGGTCTCGATAGCCGGCCTCGATCGCGGGGGCCTGGTGCTCCAGGAAGAAGGCGAGGGCGTGACGGTCCTGGCCGGCTGTCGGGGGGACGTTTCCGGACTGGTGCTGGTGGACGAGTCCGTCCAGTGCCGAGCGCAGGTTGCGGGTGTGCGTTCGCAGCTCGAGGTGGTCGGGTCCAGGTAGGCGGATCGCGCCGCCCTGCCATGCGTTCGCTGCAGCTCCCCAGGAGTCAGCAAATGCTTGGTGCGGGCCATCGTTGATGCCAAGGGCCGCGGCGGCCGAGTGGGTTGTTGCCAAGGTGGCAGCGATCAGCGGCAGCCGGGCGGTCGGTGAATCGGTCGGCTGCAGTGCGTCATTGGCTGCACCGCGCCACCGGTCGAGAGCAGCTACCAGGCTGGAGTCATCGGAGGAAATGATCGGGGTCGAGCCGGTGCTGGACGATCGGGCGGTGGGGTCCGGGCTGGCAGCGGCAGCTTGAGCGTGCCCGCTGATCCACAACCATCGGCGCGCATCGACATGGCTGTATTTGATTCCAGCCGTGGAGGTTTCGGCGTATACCGCTGTCAGACGGGCCGCGTGGTCGAGGGTGGCTAGTGCACGGTCAATGGTGCCGAACGCCGGCCCGGCGCCGGGTTGGGTACCGCGCACGACAGCAAGGGCGTCGCCGGCTGCTGTGGTGAGTTCGGCCACCCGCATCAGGTGCTGCTCGGGTTCGGCGTCGCCGACGCCCTCGATATCGCCTGCCGCGATGTTCTGCAGGTGCCGGCGCAACACATCTAGGTGGTTGGGCTTATTGGACTGCGTGGACGCGGAGACGCTTTCGTGGCCAGGGGACAGTTCGGGTCGCAGGACGTGCAGGTATGCCTGGGCGAGTGTCGGCCAGGCCGCGGTGTAGGCGTGCAAGGCCTGCGTGGCGGCCGCGCCGCGGCCGTACCAATGGGTCGGCAGCTCTTGGGTGGCGACATACAACTCTCGCTGCGCCTGCTGCAGCAGGTCGTCCGCACTAGTAGCCACCGAACGTCAATCCCCTTCTTATTGGCGTCTTTTCAGTTAGACGCAGAGCTGTCGTTGATCGCTAGGGCCAGTCCCGCCAGTTCGGCCCGCGCCACCCCTAGTTTGTCGGGGCGTTCGTCGGCCGGGATGTCGTCGAGGATCTGGGCGACGGCGTCGACGGTCGCGCCGGCGGTGCTGTGCTGGTGTGGCTCTTGGGCGCCCTGGGCACCACACTCCTCGAGGAGAGCGATCACCTCATGGCACCGCAGGACCGCGGAGGTGGAGGCGTAGTCACCTTGCGCGGTCAGCTGCTGGGATACGCCGGCCAGCAGGGAGCAGGCCCGGTCCAAGGGGTGCTCGATGGTCGCCATACCGGCCAGCCTATGACAGGCAGATGGTGCGTTGTTCCGCGTTCGCCGGCAGCCGGCGACGCTCGGATCGGGGGAGAGCATGGTGGTGCTTCCTAGCTGTCGGCTCGTTCGGCGTGCAGCAGCGTGTAGTCGACGCGGCCGGATCGTCGCAGGTAGGTCTCGCTGTCGCGGCCGGTGCGGGTGTGCCCGGTGATGGGGCGCCGGTCGAGGTTCGCGTGCCGGTCCGGCCAAGGCGGGATCTCGCGCGAGTCAGGCTCAACGGTCTCGTCGCCGAGGATCTGTTCCTGGCTTCGGATCAGCGCGGTGATGCGCGTGAGGTGCTCGCGCCAGGCGGCCAGCTCGGCGCGGGCCAGGTTCAAGTCGCCGGACAGTCGGCTGATCCGGTCCGGGGCTCGGGCTGCCTCGACCCGTCGAACGCGGTCGGCGTAGTCGTCGCGGGAGGCGAAGTCGCGGACCGCGTGCGCGGCGAGGGAGACCACGCAGCGTGCGGTGGCATCCGGTGCCCTGCCGGTCATGTTGTCGGTGCTGCGCCGCACGTTGTGACTCCACGCGCTGATGTACGCACCATCGGTGATCTGGGCGGCGTCGTCGGTGTCCATCGGTGCGATATTGCCGATCGGCACACCGTTAACCACGAAGCCGTCGATCACGGCCACCCGGTTTCCCCAATCCGCCTTCTCGGCGGGCAGACCAGGCAGCACCACCACTCGTCGCCCGGTGCGTTCCGTGGGCCATCCATAGGCGTCTGGAGACAGGGTCAGCCAGCCGGTCACGCGGCGGCAGCCGAGCCGGTAGGACAGTCCGCCGGCGACGAGGTCACAGTCGCGCGTTTCGAGGATCTCGCCCGTCGGGGTCGGTGTCGTCGTAACCATGAGTTCTTGCGCCTTCCGTCGGAATGGTGTTGGAGTTCAACAGCATTCGGCGCGACCGGCTGGCACGGCCACGAAACGTGGCGTCCTTGTGGACGATTCGAAACTGCCGGGAGGTGTATGGAAAAGGTGCTACCGATGATCCTCTTGACCGCAGCTGCCGGGCCCGCGATTCGGGGGGATCGTCGTGCATCGCGCCCCGGTAGGGGTCATCCCTTCTCGCGTGCCGCTCGTTGCTGCCGGCGCGGCCACGATGGGTGAGTGGGAAAGATTTCGTGCCACCAATGCCACGGCTCGGGTTCTGGCACACGCACGATCGAGTATCCGTGCACCGCGGCGAAGTCGTCAGCGGCGTATTCCGCCGGCCGGATCCGCAACCGCAGAAAGACGTGCAGCATCACTAGCTCAGTTAGCGCAACTGTCGGGAGGGTCCACGCGGCAAATGGGGTCGTCACGAGCACGAGGCCGACGGCGACCGCCATGACGACCAGGAGGCCGGTGACGTTCAACGCTCGTCGGGCGAAGGTGCCGTGTCCCAGGGTGATGTGGCCGGCTTCGTGCGCCGCGAAGAAGAGCGCTTGCCGGCGGTCGTCGAGAAGGTGTTCGCCGATAGTGATCACTTGACGTCCAGACCTGGTGATGATGGCCGACGAGACGACACTGTCCGGATCCCACTGCACGGCCGCGGCAGGGGCCAGGTCGGCAACCAATGCCGTCACGCTGTCTTTGGAGACCGGGTCCGTCACTGTTCGCCGCCCCTTTGGTGTCAGAGCGTCAGGTCAGTGTGTTCGGTCGACCACGTTGCGGTGTATTTCGCCTGCACCTGCAGCTCGCGCATGGCATCCTCCTGCTGTGCTGCCAGGAGTCGACGGACACGCCCGACTGCGGCATCGATCGCCGCGGTGGCCAGTTCCGTGGCGGCGGGCTCAACACCGGCGCTCGATCGTGACCGCTCCAGCGCCGCATAGGTATCGATGACAGCGCGTGCGGCCGTCCGTGCCTGCTGATCAGCTTCCGGTGGGAGTTCGGCGGTCCCGGCGCGCACTATGCATTCGGCGTCGCGATCGCGACTTCCGGCGCGCAGCAGCGCCGCTGCCGCCTCGAAGACTTCAGCGGATAGGTCGAGCGGCGGGGCATACGCCAACACCGCGGACCTCTCCGTCGGGTGTTTGAGGGATTGCCATTTTTCGAGCACCTCGGCCGCGGTCCAGGGGCGGTCACGTAGCAACCAGCGCAACTGCTGGATCTCCCTGGCACGGGCAACGTGAGCATGGGTTATGCCATGCGGGCCACCGATCTGATTCCACAGATTGACCGATCCCAACAGTGCCTTGTCGAAGGCCTCGGGCGATCCGATCCGGCGCTCGTTCAACATGGTTCGTCAGATCGGTCGTTCCGTACTGCAACGGGTTCTGCCTTGTGCTCCCACAACTCCTCGCTGAAGAGGTCGGGCCTGGCCACCGCGTCGGTGAAGTGAAGAACGTCTCCCGGGTCGGCCTCTTCGATGCGGCGACCGAGCTGCACCGTCTGCGTTTGGTCCGACACGTTCTTGTAGAAGTGGTGTTCTAGGGTCACGTCATAGATCAGAAAATCGAGCTGACTGCGCAGCTGGTGCTGTTTACGCGGCTCATCTTCGGCGTCGAGGTCATCGAGGTCTCGCACTCGGACGAAACAGACTCGCTCATCGATTGGCTGCAACTCGACGACGACGGACGGCCGTTCGAGGTCACCGTCGTCAGGGATTGAGAAGACAACACCGGGTTGAATTTCTCGCATGTGTGCTTTCCGCGGGCTGGGCAGAACTCTGTCGTTCATCAGTTGACCTTCCGGTGTGTGTCGACGTAGTGGGCGATCGCCCGGCTGGTTGCTCCGCGCTAGGTATGCGCCGCGCTCACGTGCGGAACGCAGGTGCGCCTGGCGCTTGGGGTCGATGGGCATCAGGTCGTGGCCAGCGAGGATGTATGCGGCATCAGGATTGCGCACAACCTCCAACGCCGGCTCAGCCGAAGGCGCCACCGTCCACGCCTCGTCGTGTTCAAGGTCAGATCGGATGAGCAGATCCCCGGGTGTGACTTCAAGGACTTCGCACAGGCCGGCCAATGTGCGCAACGTCAGGCGATCCGGTGTCCGGGACGTCAGGCGGCGTACTTGCTCGACCGATGGCGCCTCGTCGCCCATCACGTCGACCAGTCGGCGGCGCAGCTCGCTCGCGCTGCGAATGCCGCGCATGGCCATCACCACCGACAACGTCCACGTCACCGGCCGCAGCTCGGCCGAGTTCTCCTGTTTCGTCACGCTGCCAGCGTGACAGGAGCGTTGCCAGTCGTCAAGAGACTGTAACAGTAATGAAATGACCGATAACTTAGATTATGACAAGTTGAACTTGTCGCGCGATATTGCAATGTCAGGGTAAGCATGCCACCGTGGGCCATGATGCACCTCCCTCCCTTCATCTGCAAAGCACTGACGCATGGAGGCACCTGATGGGCTGGATAGACGAAAGCGCCTGGCATGAGGGCTACGTTGCGCCGGTGTTCGGCGACGGTGCGACGGGCAATGGGCGGTCGACGGCTACCGGGTACGGAGTCGGCACTGGCGATGAGATCCGGCCGGCGGCCGCGGTGATCGGCTGGCGCGTCACCTGCGCCCACGCGCGCACCACTGACCGCGAAGACATCGTTGGGACCTGGAGCCTCTTCAAGGACGACCAACGGTGGTTCTCACCGACGTTGTGGCGACGGGTCTACTCCCCCGACGCCGAGGACCTGGACCAGCACCTGGTCTACGTGCCGCTGGACTCGCAGGATGTCGACCTCGACGATCGACAGGACCTCGAAGAGATCCTGATCGACGAATGGCGTGCCCACATTGCACCCGAAGACCATGCCCGGTCGATCCGGGCCGCACTCGACGGTGTCGCGTCCGCCAAGCAAACCCTCGACCTCGAGGTGGCCGCTGGACGTACAGCCGGACTGTCGTGGGCCGAGATCGGCCGAGTCGCCGGCATCACCCGTCAAGCAGCCCGCGACCGTTGGGGGTCGCCGTGAGCGGTAGGCACTCACAGTGAAGAGCGCTTCGTTCTCGCAGGCCACGATCGACGAATTAGATGTGCAACTTCGAGCCCGGCTCGTCGACATGTCACCTCATATGTGACGCGTCCTACGACGAGGAGGAGCTATCCCCGGACGTCGTACTCACGGGGCGCTGCTGACGCGACAGAGAACGCGCCCACGGGCGTCTCTGCGACGATTCGACCGATGGGACGGCCGGTGCCGTGGTTGCCGCCGGCGCAGGAACATTCGCACAGCATGGCGGTTTCGGGGCGGGCGTCCCAGCAGGCCGCCACACAGCGATCCAAGCCGCCGTACTGAACCACGTGCACGCGTCCGAAATGATGCGCGAGAAACTCGATCAGCGGGCTGGTGTGATCCCTGGCAACACGAAACGCTCCCCCGGAATACTTGATCTGGCCTCTTCGGGTCGCGTCGATCGCGTCTTCGAGGAGCTCGTAATTGCTCCCTCGATCGTCCTTGTTGAACGGCATACCCCGCACCTCGGTGCGGGCGCCCGGTCGGATCTTGACGGTGACTGTCATTGACCTCGTCCTCCCCACGTGAGCAGGTCCAGAGCAGAATATGCCCGTGACTGCTGCCATCGCCTTGACGTACCGCTCCCCCGCTGACGACGCCGGCACGCCGGAGATCAGTTCGGAGGACCTGGCCCGTCTCGTCGAGGTCGCGTCCACGGTCCGCACGATGGCCGGCGATCAGGGGCTGTATGCGGATGTGCGCATGATCGACGGGACGATCAGATTCGTCGTTGAGCTCGACCCGTTGCCCACCTATGGCGCCTCGAGCGTCGCGCGCGGCCTGGTCACACGTGCCATCTCAGAGGCCGGCACTCCTACCCAGCTCGAGGAGATCTCCTGCGAGAACGTCGCAGTCTGACGGCCCTACTCAGGCCAACCGGGGCGGCAGCTGATCCGGTAGCGGACACTCGCCGCGAGGACCTTGCAGCACTCGGTAGCGTCGCGTCACTCGCAGCAAGTCCGGTGCCCACCGTTCCCGCAACTGTCCGCTCTCGGCGCGAGCTGAATACTCGGCACGAGTGACGTACCTGGCTCGGTCGCTAGACCACGTGACCAGCTCCTCGAGCTCCCGGTCGTCGACGACCTCGATTCGCAGATCCTCGACCCAGGCGGCAAACCCCATCGTCCGGTCCATCCACTCGCGCATCCATTCGCGGTGTTCTGTACCGGCGCCCAAGGCGCACGTGTTCGAGTAGTCGACCAACTCACCAACGCGCATCACGAGATTGTGCCCGGGCACTACGACATCCAATGTGTGCCCGCGGCGCTACTAGATGAAGGTGCGCAGCCAAGCGGGGTACGCCTGAACTATCCGTGGACCCGTCCGGATCCTGTTCCGTCGCATGATGCGTTGGAGTTCTGCAGTAGCAACCGGATCGAGTCCGAAGTAGCGCTCCACCGCGCGCGCGGTAAGTATCGCGCCCGTCATGCAAGCCTCGGTCGCTGTCATCACCTCGGCGCCAGCGAACTCTCGGGTGGTGGCAGAACGATGCAGTTCGCTGCCCGCCAGCCACAACGCCCCATGCGTTGCACCGGAGCACAGCGCCCAGAGCAAGCTGACCCGGCTGGACGGCGTTCCGTGTAGCACCGGTGTCGCCGCCTTTGCCAGTTCAGTAGTCCCGGGCTCAATGGGAGCGATGGTGTTTTCGACCATTACGCCGGCAGGTGCCGGTTTTCCGGCGAACTTCCTCTTCTTGGCGTCGTCCGCTCGAAATCCCGCATCGGTTGCGGTTTTGCGGGCAGCGGCGTACGCCTCTTCCACCTTCTCCGGTGTCATCGTCGCCTTCTCCCACGGACCATCTGGTTTCTCCGCACCCTCCGTGTCCCAGAGCACCAGAGAGGCTTTGTGTGATTGCTCGTACTCCCACAGATCCGCGGCCGCCGTACGTGCAAACCGCTCTCCCGGGACGCCGCCGCTGAGCGATTTATCGAGCAGCAGCCCAGTCTCGAGACTTGTCCGTGCGACCGAAATAGGCGCCGCGACGGAGAGCTTGTCTGCTTCGAAGAGATCAGTCAACGCCTGTGCCGTGTCCGCGACGATCTGTATCCGCTGATGCGTCCGGAACATCAACGACAGCAGGAGTTGTTTGCGTGCTTCCTCCAGCACCCGCGCCTTCTTACGTGCCGCTCCTGATCGGCCTAGGCGCACCCGCACAAACGACAGGTCCTCGAGGAATCGTGATCCGGCCAAAGGCCTCTCGAAGGGGAATCTCTGGGGGAGCGGGGCGACTACGCCGACGACTTCACAAAGTGCTTCCGAGCACATGTGGGCCACGTCCGCTGCGACACCATTTCGCAGCCCGAAGTCCAGCTCGCCTTCGGTCGCGATCACGTCCCTCACGCTCGCCAAGACTTCTTCTTGGCTGGCTCCGGGCTGATCCGCATTGCTCCGGTGACGAAAAAGATGCGGCGCCACATCAATCACCCCAATCGCGTCGAGCACCGTAGTGCGCTCATCGCTTCGTTTCTTGTGATCTGGCACAGACTGCCCATTGCCCGAGTTTCGCTTGTTCTGCGGTTCGCTGTGCCGCCGAGTAGACGTGCTCGCGCGACTCGGCCGAGACGGAGCGTGGGTGGTACTCCGAGGCTCTGCCCTTCTCGATCATGGCCAGCCCGACGTCGCGCCCGTCGAGGGAGACGTACCGCAGCAGGCGGCCATACTGATCTGCCCGGGCACTGCCCGGGCCGGTCGACAATGTGACGGTGTGGCGCCAGATCATTCGATCCAGGGCGGTCCGGGCAGCCTCTCCCCCACATTGCTCCGGATCCTCGCCGTGTCGGACTTCCGGTGCGTTGATCCCCAGGACTCGAACGCGTTGCGATCGGCCGTCGACGTCAGCTCGGAAGGTATCGCCGTCGACCGTGGCGGTCACCTTGGCCCGCACTCCCCCACTTGCAGAGGCCGTGGAAGACTTCGATCCGGGCATCAAGGGTTCAACTGTGTGGCCAGTCGGGCCCGTGCCGGACTGGCAGCCGGCCAACAACATCGCGGTCACCACAACTGCCCAAGAACCACCGGTCCTGCCTTGTCCGTCGTCGTTTGTAATCTCCTGCATGGGTCGAGCTCCTGTCTCGATTCCGGGGCCTGGCCGGTGCTCAAGACACCGGCCAGGCTGTTCCCATTCGTGGATGGAACGGCCGCGGCGGCTTGACGGCACGAGCTACGTCGGCAGACTGAATTAGCTGAGTTAGCGCGGTTGCTTTCTCGGCCTGACGGACGCCTACTACTTGGCGTTCACCGTCCGCTTGCGTGGCCCTCCCCCGCGCAGGGCTCCTTCGACCGGCTTCAGTCCTCCGGCCTTGTCGTTGACGTTGGCGACTGCGACGCGCAGTGCCTCGCGTACGAACCGGCTTGCTCCCGAGGTGATGCCCGCCTTGGCGTCGGCTTGCAGTGCGCGCTCGAGGGCGATTGCGGGAGCGTCGTCCAGGTGCAGAGAGCGGATGCTCTTCTTGCTGCGGGCCGGATCGTCCAGGTAGGGCTGCTCGAGGTCGTTGACGATCCGGCTGGCGCCAGCCGCGAGTTGTTCGCGTCGCTTGGGTTGTAGCTGGGCGTGCTTTTCGACCGCCATTCCTCTCCAGTCGCGAAACGAGGCATCAGCCATTGCGGGCTGGGTGCCTTTGTCGTACAGGTACGCCGCTCGCGTCAGCTGGTGTTCGATGGCGGAGGTTTCGTAGCTGGTTTGGGTGCGTTTCGCCGGCCCGGTCGATGGCACGCTTCCGTCCGAGCTGTTATCGGTGTCGGTGGCGAGTTCGGGTGGCAGCCCTAGGGCATCCGCGATGCCGTCGTACTTCATGTCGCCGTACTTGCGCGCTTGGCGGTCGCTCATCAGTTGCTCCTGGAGGTGCTGTGCTGGCGGATAATGGGCCCTAGGGCCTCGATGTAGTCCGTGCTGACGTCTGCGCCGGGTCGGTAGCGGCTGACGGGTTGGTGATGGCGATATGCCTCGCTGACGACGGTGGCGCGACGGATTGGCGTGGTGACGCTGCTCCCCCACTTGATCTGCAGGTCTTCCAACCCGCGCTTCGCCTCGCGCGTGTTGGTGTACATGGTCGGCACGATCCAGTTGATGACGGCTTCAGGGCGGATGCGGCGAGCGATCACCCCACTGATCATCTCGTTGAGCCGGTCCACCTGCTCAACCGAGGACTCTTCACAAGAACTGACACCGATCACCACATCGGCGGCCGCCAGGGCCGTCAGGGTGGTGCCCACAAGGCTTGGCGGACAGTCCAGGACGACGTCGTCCCAGGGCAGCGGGCTGGTGGTGCGGATCAGCGTCTGCAGACCGGTGACCATGTCGGGCACCTCTTGCGGGGTCACGGTGGCGATCTTGTGACTACCGACGACCAGGTGTGCGCCGGCGACCGCAGGTGCTTCGATCGCGGCCTCGGTCAGGCCTGCGTCGCCGCGGATGACGTCGGCTGCGTCGTAGAGGATGCCGCCGGTGGCCTCGTTAACTCCGAGCCGCTTGGTGAGGTTGCCCTGCTGGTCCAGGTCGACGCCGAGTGCGATGCGCCCAGCTCGCTGGAGCGCGGCCACGAGCTCGGCCGCGGTGACGGACTTGCCGACTCCGCCCTTGCCGTTCGCGATTGCGTAGATAGTCATGCCGCGGGATCTCCGTTCGGGTGGATGTGTGTTGGGGTGCCGCCGGCGCCTCGTGCTACTCCCCCAACCAAGAAGAGTCGCTCGAGGCGCCGGCTGTCGCGGCAGCTGCCTGCAGGACTCGATACCTGGGCTCGCACCCAGCCGTGCCTGCCAACTGCCGCGGCTTCAACCTGCGTTGTCAACACCAGGCGTCCGCCGGAAAGTCGATGTGCTGTCGTCGTGCAGGGCGCCGCCGACCCGGGCGACCGCAGCCGGGCCGCCGACCGTGAGGATCTGCATGTCATGGCTCCGCCGTTCTCGGTGGTTCATACCCTGCGTTGACAACCAAAAGATTAGCGCAGTTAGTCACATTAGCCTAGTTAGTCCGGTGAGTGAGATGTGCTCGTCGCACTAGCACGGTCGGGTAGGCTGGCCGTTCACTTTGGTGCCGGGTGGTTCCGGTTCCACTGTGTTGACACCGGGCCGGCGTCCCTCCTTGCGGAGAGGCGCCGGCCCATTTTCTTGGCATAGCCGTAGGCAGCGGCCTGGGCCTGGCCCAGCCAGCCCCCTGCCCCGTCTGCCCTGCAAGGCTCGACGTCAGGTCAGGCAGCCGACAATTTCGGCTGTGTTGACCATTCCCGTCAGCGCCGCGATCAGTGCCCTTGCAGTGGGGAGTCCGACGGTGAGCTCCTCCCCCTCGATGCGTACCACGACTTGTGCCGGTGAGGTGTCGTGGTCGACGGCGGCGGTGATCACGCTGCCATTCCCGTCGTGGAACATCACGGACTCGCTCAGCACGAGAATTCCGTCCTGGTGCGCAGTCACCTCGGCTGCGATTGGCTCGTCAGTGCGCACCAGGTCGATGCCCTTACAGGTGAATCGCCGATCGGCTCCGCCGGCGGGCTCCTGAACGTACGGGCGCAGCGTGTGCTCGACCTCCTCTCGCGAAGGCCCGCCCGTCCACTGCAAGCTCATGAAGCCGTAGTTCTTGCCCTGGCTGCACACCAGGTGGAAGTCGGTACCTCGATGGCGCGACCGCAGGGTCTGCCGAATGCACTGCGCGGTCTCGGAAGGCGTAAAAGTCGAGGTGACAGATGTCTTGAACATGAGAATTGCTCCTCTGGTCGATA
>NZ_AP039676.1:0-166025 GCF_055397625.1 Flexivirga sp. G2 | reverse complement strand
ATCAGCAGACTAGGGGCGGTGATTCGGAGTGACCACGTCCAGCAACGCGGACACGAAAGAGTGCCGCCTGTGCCACCGGATCGGGCCGAAGGCATTCGTGCCAGCCGGTTCCGAAGAGTGGGAATGCTCGAACGATCGGGCGTGCCAACACCGGGTGCAGGTCCGCAATCAGCAGGTTTCGGACGGTGATTCCGAGTGACGCCGCACGAACAGGCTTACGCCGCCAAAGAGGGCATCTGCGGCTGGCCGTGCCATTACGGCGGCCAGTCAGCGGCCCGGAAGTACAGCCGCTCAGAGCTTGGGTGGATAGGGCACTGCAACCGCACCGCGAAGAATGGCGGGCGGTGCTGGCAGCACCACAATCAGCAGGTTAAGGAGCAGTGATGGCAGACGAGGCGGTGATCCTCAGCTACGGCGACGCATGCGAGGTTGCAAAGAACGTCGAGCTCGACATGCTCGCGGTCAGGGTGCAGAACAAGGCATTCGTTGAACCCCCACGCTGGATCGGTTGCGATGTATCCGGTGGTGATCGCCAGCGCTACCTTGACGAACTTATTTGGGCGCTGCAGGAGCTGCGCGATGCTCCTGATCAGCAGACTAGGGGCGGTGATTCGGAGTGACCACGTCCAGCAACGCGGACACGAAAGAGTGCCGCCTGTGCCACCGGATCGGGCCGAAGGCATTCGTGCCAGCCGGTTCCGAAGAGTGGGAATGCTCGAACGATCGGGCGTGCCAACACCGGGTGCAGGTCCGCAATCAGCAGGTTGGAGGCGAGCAGTAATGGACCGGGGACAACTCTGGGAAGCGCTGCACAAGCTCAACGAAGCTGGCGTCACCCCCTCGCGCGGGATTGTCCTGGCGAACGGCGACCACGCACTGGCGTACTTCACTTGTCACGACGGTGAGAGCTGCGTTCTGAACATCGCCTGCTCAGGCGGCGAGGTCGGCGACCTCACGCGCTGGTCCACGGCCTGGACCGAAGGCCCATGGGATGTCGAGACAGTGGACGACTGGATCGCCGACCCGGCCGAGTGGATCGACACGGCGGGATTCCCGGTCGAGTTCACCGCCAATCAGCAGGTTGGGGGTGAGCAGTCGTGACCACGCTCCGCCAGCTGATCGGATCAGTGCTGGTCTGGTGCGGCCTGGTCATCGGCGGCGACCCTCTCGAAGACGACCTCACCGACCGGCTGCTCCGGCGAGACGCTGCATCGAAGAGTTTCCCTGCCGCGCTCGATGGGACGGGCGATGCACCCAACCATCAGGGCGATGCACCCAACCATCAGATTGTGAAGGAAACCGACGATGCCTGACTCCGAACCGGCACAGCAGGCTCTGATCGAACTGTCCGAGTGGATCGACGCGGGCAATGGTCACCGCGATCCGGAGGCGATCGCGTGGGGTCGGCTCGCGAAGATCGGCGAGGAGTTCGGCGAAGTCATCGAAGCATGGATCGGCTACACCGGGCAGAACCCGCGCAAGGGGAAGACGCACCGCAAAGACGATGTGATCGAAGAGCTGCTCGATGTGGCGGTGACGGCACTTGGAGCGGCCGAGCACCTCGGTCGGCACCGCGGAGATTCCATCGAGTTCCTGTTCGACAAGATCGTCCGAGTCCGTGACCGGGCTCTCAATCAGCAGCAGGTTGGAGAGCAGCGATGAGCAGAACATGGACATTGCGAGACATAAACAACCGCGGCGACGACGGTGCTCCGTGGGAGGCTACCGGCCAGCCGAAGGAGCTAGTCGCATACCTCAACGGTCCCGTTAGATCCGACCTAGCGGGAGACACGGACCTTGCGGACTTCGATGCACTGGTCCAAGCGGTTCTCGGCGGCGATCTAGCAGATATCCAAGAGCGTGGCCCATCGTTCGGAATTTACGTCCGCGCCAATCAGCAGTTTGTGGGTAACGACGTGCCAGACGATCACCAATGCGAAGAGTGGCAGATGCGCGAACACACACGTGGGGGTCGTTACTGCGCCGCGTGCGGCCGAACGGAAGTCCGGAGTCAGAGTCACGGAGGTGACCACTGATGGGCTGGGCAGTGATGACCGTGTCGTTAGCGATTGCTATCAACCGGTTACAGCACAACAGGTGGAAGTGGACCGGGTACGCCAGCCCGACGCTGGCGCTGTTGGGCATAATCTCAGCCTTCGCCGGACCGCGGATGCAGTTCGGTTGGGGAGTGGCATTCGGCTGGCAGTCGTGGTTGTCCGCGCTACTCGCTACACCTCATGTGTGCATGCTGCTGCTGCGCGTGTTCCTGGCTCGCCGCACCCTTGCTTTCAATCGGGCAGATTGAGGTTGGTCTGCGATGAGCGCTGAACAACGGTCTCAACGAGCCCATCGCGGGAGGTTTTCAGCGGTCGTCGCCGTCAATGACCATCGGCCGACCGTGCCCGTCGCCGACAAGAATCGGGCTCAACCACCGAATCTCTGCGTGCTGGTTGTCGCGAGGGCCTAGCCAGTAGGTGTGGAAGTGCGCACGTCGCAGGTGCGCCCGCCGGGACCGACCTTCGTCAAGACCAGTACCCGCAGGTGCCGACCCAGCACCGGTTGAAGTGTGTCTGCCCGCGAAAAGCTTCGGGCCGATGTCGAAGCCCAGGTCGACCACGACAGGAGGTGGCTTCTGTCGGCGCCGCTTGGCTTCCTTACGTGCCCGGGATGTGACTGCCGGGTCGGGGGCACTGATGTCGGCGTGGTTGCTGCACAGGTAGAGCAGCAGATTCACCGCGAGCAGGAACGCTTCCCAGTCCTCGCTATCAGGGTCCGGCGTCTTCATCGCTTGGGCGCGCTGTCGTCGGATCATGTCCTCGACTCGCATCACGCCCGTGACGGGGACACGCACGGTGTGCTCTTCGTAGGTCGGGCCCTGCCCGACGTAGAAGACTCGCCCCGCCAGGGCTACGTTCAACCAGGCCGTGCGCGGATCATCGCTAGAGCAGACTTCGCCGTCGGCGGTCTGGCCGGTGACAAACATCCCGACATACTCGCCAGGTCGTGTCTGCGGCAAAGCGCCGGATACGTCGGCCATGATCACTGGTTCGGGGAACACGGTGAACGCGTTCGCGTGAGGCAACCGCCGGAACACTTCGCAGGGAATCTCCCGGTCGTTGTCCATCTCTACGAGATGGTGCGCGAGTTCAGGGTGCACCCGGTAGGCCACGGGTTGGCGCTTCCATAGGCGGGCTGATTCTGCCGTCGTGACAATCAGAGTCAGTAGCTCGATCGACTGCCCGTGGCGTTGGACGGCTGCGGCTAGGTCGCGCAGCGAGAACTTGCGCGCGTCGTGCGCCCCATCGCGTATTCGTTGCGCGAGAGGTCGCAGCCCAGGGTTGTCGAGGGCCTTCTCCTCATACCCGATCGTCTCCGTGATGTACGCCTGCGCGATCTGCAACGACGCAGACGCGGTAGGGACCGCGAACCCGCTCACTGAGTACCTCCGCTGTGCTGGGCAGCTGACTGTCCAAGAGTCGCACGCCTTCCGTGTCAAGCAGCGCTACGGCACGTTCACCGGCGGGCGACCAAGCACCGTGCGATTCGTTCGAGTGCGTCCGGCACCAATTCCCACTGATAGCTCACGCGGCCCTCTCCTACCCGCGTAGAGGACACCACTCCAATATCTTCGAGCATGTGCAGCTCATCTGTCCGTGCCGGTAAGTCGGGCGATAGTCGCGGTCCGTCCATCAGCATTTGCAAAGTTTCGAGTCGTGACCGCGTGCCGAGGACGTGCAGGATCGACGCCAACGGAGTGAAGTCTTTCGCGCTCGATAGGGGCGCAGTCAGCTGAATAGCACTGGGGCGAACCATCCCGGAAGTATCCCCTGCGGCAGCTTCCGGGCCCAGACGGGATGCATGGACTTACGTGATTCGGGAGCCCCAGAAACCGGGCTATGTCACGCGCTGATCGAGGTCCCCGACCTACTGAGGGACTGTTCGGCGCCAGTGTTCGGTCCGGTGCCAGTGTTCGGTCCGGTGCCCACGTCCTACGTGCGTCCTATTCGTCGGAACATCCCACATGGCACCGTTAAGTGGACCACGGTCATTAGCTGACCTGCACGCCTTCGCAGGACAGCAGCGCTACGGAACGTTCCAACTCGTCGTAGGACGCATCGAGAGCGGCAACCACTGGTGAGTTCGCGTCATACCGTGACCGGATGTCGCTCAGTCGGTCGCTGAGGCTGATCTGCCGCCCTTGGGGGCTGGTGGTGAAGTCTGCAACCCAGATGATCGCGTGGAGGAACGGGTCCGGTTGGCCGAAGTCGGCGAGCAGCTGCGGGTCCATGCCGCGGGCGTCGACCTCGAACCTGGCCGTGGAGTGGTGAGCCACCTGACGACACACTTCATCGGGGTATCCCTCACCGGCCAACCATCGGGCCCCGTCGATCGCGTGCATCCCGGTGTCAGGGTGCGCGTAGCCGATGTCGTGCAATGTCCCGATCGTCTGCGCGAGCACCTTCCACGCCTCTGGCCGATCAAGCCCGTGCACCATCCCAGCCACCCGCTCCCCGGCAGCCACCGAGTGCGCACGCCGGTCCGGCGTCAGGTCCGCTCCCTGCACCAGCCGGGCAGCCGCGGCCACCACGACACCATCGGTCGCAGACGCACCCGAGGCCAGGACGTGCAGCAGCGCTGGGAGAGCAGCAGTCATGCCGAACACCCTAGCTACGCGCACGCGGCCACCATGCGTGGACACAAGCCGATTTCTTGCTACGTGGTCGGAACATCCCACCAGGAGACACGGGTGTGCGCACGTGACCCAATGCCGGTGGCATAGTGGTATTTGCGCAGAACGTGCTGCGCATCGCTCGACGGAGACCGCCACCAGCCACGCGGCAAGACGGTCACCCATTCGAGGGCCAAGCCCCGCAGGGGACCACGCCGCCAGCTCCTCACGATGCGGGACGGGTGGCCGCGTGACACTCGCTCCGATAAGACCAGGAGTTGAACGCGATGTCTGCGACCACCGCAGAAAAGGACGCCGCCCGCGCCTACATGGCCGAGCACCCGGGCACTGGCTACACGGCAGCGTTGCGAACCGTCCGTGCAGCTCACGCCGCTGAGACTGACCACGGCACACCACGATTCGAAGATGACGAAGATCGCTTCTTCGACGTTCAGCCCAACTATGGCTCCGATGACAAAAGGGATGTGGTCGCCGACCTAGCGACGGTCACCGATCTGCTGGATCAAGACGTATGTCGTGAACTATCCGTCGAGGTGCTCGCGCATGTCGCGGAGCAAGGACGGTTTCCGTGGCGGCTAGAGGCATGCGACGGCAACTACGACTTCGTTGGTCCGGTCGCCGACTCTGAGCGTTTGTGCCGTCAGTTGCTCGGACCAGACCTGGACCACGTGATCGCCGCACTTCCTGTGGCGGCCTCCATCCCCGACCGGCAGGACACCCCAGAGTTTGCGGCATATGCCAGCATCCTCAACGTGATTGGTCCGACCCAGACCGACGGGCACGGCGAGACTGCCCTGAAAGGAGCCGGGCTCACACCACCGCTCAATAAAGCAGTCTGCGTGGACGAGGCCGTCCAACATCTGAACGCTCTCGCCGCAAGGCACCTAATCACTGACGGCACACGCTGGGACCAGGACACTTATGACCGAGCTACGTGGGCGTACCGGGTGGCATTCGGGCGGCTGCACCCCGACGACCCGGCGCCGACCCCGGAGCGGTCCCGGCAACTTCTCGACCTCGCCATCAGCGGATCGGCGTATACAGACGATGGCGACCTGGCCACAGCCCAGCACGCACTCGGGCTGTAAGGCCCGTGACCTGAGGCGCTGAGTACCTACGCAGTCGTGGGTCCGTGGATGAGCATGTCGGTGGCGCGGACGTTCTGCCCGTCGATGGTGACGAGAGTGTTGCGGCGCAGCTCGCCCAGATATGTCGTGAATGTTCCGCTCGTCGGGTAGAGTGCCACAGCTTCGGCCAGGTCGTACTTGCTGATGCTGTCCGGATGCACCTCGATCACGGTGCTGAGCATCCGAGCTGCCCCGGATCGCAAGATGCTCAGGTAGTGGGTTTGAAGCTCGTGAGCGTCCATGGGTGCTGGACGGCCGCCGATGGTGTCGAACCCAGCTTCGGTGAGGGTGAAGCATCCGTCGCTGTCTTGGTGGACGAGCCCGGCTCTGCGTAGATCGCCGATGTAGGTGGTGAAGGTTCCGCTCTTTGCTTTCAGTCGTGACACCATCGCCCACTGCGGCCGAGTGAGCCGCAGGGGTGCCATGCCCCCGAGGCTGCGGAGCATCCGCTGGGCGCCTGCCCGGAACTGGTTCAACTCGACGGGGTCCGAGGACGGGTCAGGAGAATCAGCCAAGGACGTCTCTGCGTTCGGCTCCTGCGTTGTGCGGGAGCGGCGCGCCTCGCCCGCACGCCCAGAGGGATCGGGCTCAATCTTCGGGGTTTCGCTCTTGGGCAGGTGATTCTGACCGCCGCGATGGCCGGTGCCGACCGAATCCAGCGTGCGCCGAATGGCCTTGGCCGCAGATTCCAGCTCGTCGGCTCGTGCTTGGGCGGTTCGCAGTTCGTTGCGGAGTTGGGCGATCGTCTCTGTCATCTGGGCGATGGTGTCTCGTTGCGCGTGATTCTCATGCTCTATCTCACCGAGCCTGGCTCGGCTACCCGTCCCGGTCGGCTTGCTCGCCACCCCACCGGAGCGGTTGGCGTGTACTGCGGCCAGCGCTGCGATGTCGCCGCGCAGCCGGGTCAGGTCGATTTCCGCACGCGACTGCGGCACCGCTGGTGCTTGTCCGGGCTCGGGGGTCGCGTGAGAGTCGAACGTCTCGAACAGGGCGATGCGCGTCCGGCGCAACATGCCCAGGAAGCTTGGGCTCCACACCCACGCTTCCCCCATGGCGAGCTTCGGCAGCGACCGGATCACATCAGCGGCGTCCGCATCCGTGTCTTCGTCGGCTTGGACACTGATCCACTCTTTGACCGCCTTGATGGTCCTCGCACCTGTCATGCGGAGCAGAACGACCGTTTCGACCAGGTCCAGGACGCTCTTGTTGACCTCCTGACCACGTTGGGACGCAAGGGTCAACCCAAGTCCTCGCTGCCTCCCCCGCTTGGCAATGTCCTCCATCGCACCGAGCAGTTCGGCCGTCGTAGCATCAGCGCGCTGGGGAATCAGCACGTCGGCCTCGTCAACTATGACGTGCAGGGACTGGCGGCATTTCCGGTAGAGCCGTTCGGCGAACGCGGTAGCGAACCGACGTGCCTTCGTCTTGCTGAGGTGCGACAGGTCGATCACGCACGAAAGGTGTTGGTCGAGGATCGCGTCAGCGATCAATGCGCCTGTGTCCTCGTGTAATTCGAGGTCGGCGTGGTCGCCGCCGAAAATGACGAATGGGAGGCCGTCACGCGTGCCGTCCGCTGAGGACCGGATTCCCCACCAATCGCCTTTGATGTCGAGGACGACGACAGGCAAACCGGCGAGGTGCAGCTGCTCAGCGAATCTCGTGGCTGCCGTGCTCTTCCCTGCCCCCCGGTTGCCAAGGATCGCGAAGGTCTCGGTGACTGCCGTCCGAGGCATGCTCACCACGTCACCGAGAGCGATCGGAGTGTCGACGCTCGGCAGGGGCGCAGCGGTCGTCATCGCCTCTCCTCCCGTCGCGCGCGGTTGATCCGTTGCTGTGAACGATAGTGCGAGACTTGGGCCATCACCCCTCGTAGCGTTCTGGTGTGCCCTCGTTCCACCATGGAGCGTCACCCGTCAGCGGTTTCCGGAAATCGCTCGCGGCGTGGTGGAAAGCGGTCTTGAGCCGGTCGCTGATCGCTGACTTGATGGCGGTCGTCGCGTCAGCCATCTGGGGTAACCCGCTGGGGCTTTCCCAGGCTGTCAGGGTCTTCGCGACCATCAGGATGAAACCAGCGACGGACCGCGTGTCGGCTGTCCACTGGTCGTAGGTTTCGGCCCCAACCCATTCCACGATGCTGTCAGTCATCATCTGCATCTGCGGGTCGCCGGTCTCGATGCGCATGAGCATGTCTTCGACGTTTCCCGCTTCGCCCGGCACGCCTCGTGTTGTCAGGCGCTCAACGGCTTCCAGGAGCCGGAGCGTGACCCATCCGTCTGCATCTCCGGCCGGGAACAGCATTTGGGTGAGTCTGCGGGCGATCCCCCGGGCGCACTCGGTCGGCGCCCCGATCCGTCGAGCATGTTCGATGTCGACAGCGAGTCCGCGGTACTCGGTGTGGGAACCTTCTGCGCAGGTCTGGTAGATGGTGCCGTCTGGCATGAATGCTGTTGCCACGACGGTGGCGTCGCACGCGGCGATCGCGTTGATGATGCTGGTCCACCGCGGCGACCGGTCGTGCCGCGCTTCGAGGTCTTGGTGTGCAGTGCGGGATACCCCTCGTTTGTCCGCGACCGCTGCCCTGGTGAGCCCCTGGTGCTCTCGGGCGGCCGTGATGAGGTCCTGCACGGTCGCTACTTCCCTCACGTCGATGCTCATGGAACGACCGTAACACTGACCGCCGTGTTTACACGTCTATGACGTGTTTTGACGTCTCCTCGACGGAAGTAGGGGTTTCCGCCCTCTTCCCGGATAAGTGCCGCTTATCTGGGGTTGACAGCAGTGGGGGTGACACGAGTATGGAAATCACCTAAATCTAGCGTTTTTCGTAGATCACCAAATATTTGTTGGGACCATACCGCGCCATTCCGCGGGATCGTCGTCCAAGTAGTCCTCGATCGACGCCCGCTCCATGCCGGTGCTCGCCGCGATCGCCTCAGCTCCGAATCCGGAGTCGGCCGCGTCAAGCATGGTCACGACCAGCCCTCGTTCGACCTCTCGGATGGCCGGGTGCCGCTCCGCGAGGGCCTCCGTGGACGAGCGCTGCCACATCCCCAACGGCTCGGGAACATCCCAATAGAGGCCCACCATGTGCCAGAAGTACGCCGTGGCCAGCAGCAGGTCCTCCGGGGCGCCTGCCGGTGCCTTCGGCGCTTGGCGCAGCTCTATCTCGGGCAGGTCATTCGTCATACCCACACCCTCCCCCGGCTCGCCGCGCAAGGGAACCCGGGTTTTCCGCGCGATCCTGCCGAATACCCGGGTTGTAGGAGGCGCGGAACCTCTGGAACATGGTTCATAGAGCAGAACCGCTCGCCGTGCATGAACGAACCCGCTGGGCATCCCGCCCGGCCAACCCCTTTGGAGGGGACATGCACACCAACAACCGCGCCATTCCGGCGATAATTGACGGCCCGCTCCCCCGCGCAGCCGACGTCTTCTCCGGCTGGGACGGATGGGGCCCGCACCAGTGCCGCGCAGCCGTCGTGACGGCAGGCAGCGTTGCGCCGGGCGAGGTGATCGACGTGCCCCACGCCCGGGGCGTCGACGGCTGGGTGCGTTCCGCCTGGGCGGACGGCGACCTGGTCCACCTGACCCTCGTCGTCGGCCGGTCCCGAGAGGGTGGACCCCTGGTTCACGAGGAGACCGTGCACCGCGACACCCAGCTGTTGCGTTCGTGGTCGTGGCGTTTGCCCTGACGGCCAATGGCGGCGTATGACGTACCTCTTCATGTACGTCATACGCGCCAACGAGGTCCAGCTCATCCTTCACTGCTACGGCGTTGCCGCGCTCGGTTCATGGCTGACCCGGCGTCATCATGTACGTGATCACGCACGTCTCTCGATGCGGCTAAGCCTCGGTCACGATCTGCCACCGCTCACCTGATCCCCGGGGCAGCTACCGGGGTGCCAGCCCACGGTGCCGAAGCTCTCCGAGAGAGAGTGGCGTGGCGCGAACGCATATGTACGTCATGTCGTACGCCTTCGAGTAGATTGCTGACATGACCAAACCGCTGAGCGTTGTCGAGGCCCGCACCCAACTCCCCCGGCTTGTCCGCGAAGCCAACGACACCCGACCCGTCATGATCGGCCGATACCGGCGCCCAGCCGCCGCGATCTGCGCACCACAGCTGGCCGTCCCACCCACAGTCATGACGACACTCATCCGCTACACCGGCGACAGCGCCGGATTCGAGCTATCACAGCAACCCGACATCGACACCTTCCTGGCAGACCAGGGCTCGTCCACCGCCCAGTACCCGCCACTGCCGGACGACCTGATGCCAGTCATCGAGCACCTGTGGGATACGGACCAGGCCGGTCAGGTACTCGCCGGACTCATCGAGGCCACCGTCACAGGCATGGCGATGCAGCCGAATATGGCGCGGTACGGCCAACAGACCATCGCCCGCTTCGTCACCCAGACGATCGCCGCGAACATGCAGATTCCACTTCGCGAGTTGGTCGCCCGGGTCACCCAGTCAGGGGTAGCCAGTGAGGCGAATGCCCCCAGTGACGAGTTGGCTTAGAACTTCTCGAACCGCTCGCTGCTGCACATCTCGCACATCCCCAGGGCCACCTCGGTGGTCATCTCCCCGCAAATGAGGCAGTTGATGAAGTCGGCTTGCCCGGCCGTCATGCTGCACGAGAAGCAGAGCCAGTAGGGCGCCGGTTCGGGGGCTGCTGTGCTGTCCTTCACTGGTCGGACGCCGCCGACGAGGGCGAGGGTGCCGCAGTTCGTGCAGGTCTCGACTGAGCTATGGCTGATCAGGCTGTACGCCACGTACGCCTCTGCGACCGCTTCACCAACCCCTGTCGCGTAGCAGTAGAGGCATTCGGGCTCTGCCCCAGCGCGCAGGGCGAGCGTGTTCTGCGTGCAGTTCGGACACCAGTAGAGCCGTGGTTCGGCATCCAGTTTTGTGCTGATATCAGCCAAGCGCTTCTTGGCCAGCCCACCTATCTGTGCCAACTCAGTCGAGATGCTGCTCTTGACCTCCACGATCCTCTCCGCCTCAGCAACTGGCGCATCCGACCCGAAGTGGTGATCAAGGAACCAGAGCGCGAAGCTCAGCCCGTCGCCGATCTTGTCCAGCATGGCCGGGTCGGCGCCAGGTCCGGTCGGTGGAGCGAAGTGCACCACCTGGTTGCGTAACCCAGTCAACGCCGCCACCTGAGCGGCCTGCCGCAGCGGTATGGCCAGCCCCACGACCTTCTCCAGTCGCTCAATCCCCTCCTCCGGGCCGATGGTTCGTCCCGTACCAGCAAGGAATGCCGCCTTCGTGGTCTTCTTGTCGATCGGCTTCACGACCAGGGTCCAGTGTTCCCTGACGAGTCTGGCCTTGATCAAGGTCTCGACGGCGACGGCCAGGTCGAGTGCTGCGTACTTGTACTCGCTGCTGCCGGTCGTCACCTCTGTCACGGCTCGTTGCAGGAAGTCGAGCGCGCTGTCGGTGAGTGCCCAGCTGTCCGTGTCAGCGGCAGTGCTCGCCATGCCGATCCCCCCTTTCCCTTCTTTGGACGAGAAGCATGACACGGTGCCGGTCGGAGGGAGCCGAGCGAGCAGGAGGGTGGAAGGTCAGCCCGGGCCGGACTGACGCCCGTCTCCCCGGTAGCTACCGGGGAGACGGGATGATCCGGATCAGTCGACCAGGTGGACGGCGGCGGTCGCTGCGAACCACTGCTGCTGGTGTAGCCCGGTGAACGGGTTGAGAAACACCACCGACACCCTCCACGAGTATTGGACATCTCGGGTGGGCTTCCCGAAAACCACGGCTGGTTGGTCTCCGCATGCGGGGTGGTGGAAGCGGTCGCCGGTGGTGAGGTCGGTGACGGGGGTGGTGGCCATGGGGTGGCCTCCTTCCGGGGCGGTGGCTGATCTGGTGTCAGCTCGGTAGGTGCTCCGGTGGTCAAGCTCTTGCGAGGCGCAACCAATGCAGGCTGTTACGCCTCGCGGATGGACTTGATGATGCCGACGGATACGGCGATCGACTTTCCGTGTCGGCACGGTCGGGTCTTCCCGGCCGCTACTACTTCACGGTCACTGCTCGGCGCGCAAGCCTGTGCACGTCCCAGGGGTTCAGTAGCTGTTTCGCTGCGGTGACGAACTCGACGGCTTCGTCGTCCATGTCGTGTTCGTGGAGTGCCGCGACGACGGTCGCCACCGTGCAGTCGATGTCGTTGTGTGGCTCTTCACAGTCCAGCTCGTGCTCGATGATGCTGGCGACGACGTGCGGTGCGGCGGGTGCACCGGTCACGTAGACGGCGGCACCGTCGAACACCTCACGATGTTCGTCATCGGTCAGCACAGCGACCCGGCCGCCCCTGTCATCGAAGTCGACGGTGCGGCGCCTCCCCTGCACATACAGGACAGCCGAGTCGGGCGTATAGGTCTTCGTGATCGGTGCCATTGTCTGGTCACTCCACTGGTTGAGGTGCTTGTTCCGACCCCTTCATCGTGGGTGACTTCCGAGAGTCTCGGTACCCGGGTTTTCACCGGCCACCTGCTCACCGGTTCCGCGCTGGTCTCACTTCCCGCGCCGTATGAGACGAGCGAGGTCATACGTGCTCACGAACGGGATGCGAGTACCAGCGGCGTGGTGCCGCAGTGCGACTGCCGCAAGCAACACGACGCCGACGACCCATGCGGCCAGGGCGTCTCGCAAGGCGTGACCGTCGCCGATCACGATGCTGCCGACAACCATCAGCACTGTCATCACCGCGGTGTACGCGCAGATGGCGCGCACTGTCAGCAGCAGGTGCAGGGCGTAGTCAGGGAAGTTGCTGTCCGGGTCCGGACTGGGTAGTTCGCGACTCACCAACATCACCTTCCCGGGTAGCTACCGGGTTGCCCGTTGGGCGACCAGCAGGGGCTTGTAGACGTCCATCCACCAAGTCAGGAACGGCACCCGGGTGCCTTGGTCAGCAACCCACTCCTGCCACTTGGCCCGTAGGTCGAGCCATTCGTTCTTCGACACCCAGTCAGCTTCGGAGACCTGCCGCATGTCGAGCCGGAATGCGACACCGTCATCGTTCGCGGTCGCCGGGTAGACCCGGAACATCGACGTGGAGGTCTTCAAGAACTCCGTCGGGTCGACCCCGGACGGGTACTCCCCGATCTGCTGCAACAACCCGTCACGCCACTTCCCCTCAGCGTCGTACCAGCCTTGCAACTGTGCCGACACCTGAGCTGTCACGTAGAACAAGACCCGGTCATACAGCTGGGAGTCGCGGTACGACATCAGCACCTGACGGGCACGGTGCGGAGTCTTCGGTGTTATCTCGACCTCGACCGCGTTCAACCCGCGCTTCCCACGTCCCGGTGACACGTGCACCAGGTCCGGGTAGTGCAGGGTCGCATCCTTGCCGACAGTCGTCGCGAGGAACCGTTCCACGTTGCGGCCATCCATGACCCCGTCATGGCGGGGCACCTGCAACAGGTCCAGATGGGAACGGGCCTGACCTGACCCTTCGAGGGCACGGACCTCACGCTCAGTGATGGTCACCTCCCCACCCAGGTGCATGCGGAACCCGAGGTCAGTAACCGCCAACCGGTGCAACGCAGCATGCCCAGGGAACCCGCCAGCGGACAGCGGCACCCGCAGCTGGTCACCCAACACACGCGACCCGGCAGTGGTCGCCCACATGACATTCCCGTACCAGGTCTCCCCCACCTCAGAGCGCACCCAACCCACCTCGCGCAGGTACTTCAACCGACGCTGCTGCGTCCACTCCGAATGATCCGGGTAAAACGTACGCGCACACTGCCGCCACGTCGCAGCACCAAACCGCAACAGGCCAGCGACACACGCTTCATCCTCGACAGTGACAGCCCAACCCGAACCATCACCACGCACCGGCCGGGTAGGCACCCCGCCCGCACGGACACGCTCCCCCTCCGACAAACGGCGCCGACGACGCACCGAAGAACCAGCAGGCGGCAACGGCACACCCGAATGGACAGCCCCACCAGGGCCAACCAAACGCGGCGAAACCTCCAACTCACCCGGCACCCGAGAACCCACCCTTCACTCTCGACACAACGACCACATCAGACGATCAAAACCGCCAGGTAAACACCCAGGTCAACCCGGCGGACAACTAGCACACACCGTACACACCCCAAACGGGCCACTACCAGCAGCAACGCCGAATCACAACCGCCAGGTACACGCCCACTCCAACACGCCGACCCACCCCTCGTGGGGCATGTTCCGCTAGCGCTCCACATACCCCACACTCCGGGGATGCGGCACACCCGCGGGTTGCCCCGCCGCTTGGTCGCCCTAGGGGGCTCCCGCGCAGCGGGGTCAACCCTGTGGTGGGTGTGCCAGGCATCCCCGTCGACCGGTGTGCACCCTGCGGGTGAGGCTCCGGCTCCGCCCGGGTCCACGTGTCTCGCAAGCTCGTCTTTGTGTGTCCCCGGTCGGCTGCCGTTCACCTCATCCCTGCGGGATGCACTCCGGCGGGGCGGCCCTGGCGCCTCTCACCTGGCAGGGGTAAACCCCCACCAGGGCGACCACCTTGGGTAACCGTGGGTCACCACCCAGGCCAAGGGTTGCCGCCGCCCGACCACTTGTCGTCGACGACCGGCCGGGCAGGCAACCCGCCTGGGTGAACCCAAAACCAGGGGCAGCCTGTGCTGGGTCAACCGGGAACACCCGGAACCTGACCAGGCACGAACTGGACCGGGACACGACGACGTGACCGGCCCGGGTCAGCCCCGCGCAGCGGGGGCTTCCCCGCAGGGGAGCCGGTGACCGACCGCGACCCACGTCGCATCACCACCGGGCCCACAGGGTCAACCACCCACGAAGCTGGGATTTGTCTCGGAACTCTCCTTCAAGGGTGAGCACACACTCACCTGGGTGCCATGGCGTGGTCACCACACACACGCAACTCGGCACGAGCGGCCGGTCACCGGCCACACACCGGAACAGTCGGCACACAGTCCGGCTGCGCCGGAGCCGTGCAGGGTCAGCCCCGCAAGGGGCAGCCCGAAGGGCTGACGCCGAAGGCGTCCTCCTGGCGGAGGTGGGGGATGCAAGGGGGAGGCGTGCGGCGCGGCGGCGTTCGCGGTGGGCGGGTGGCGGTCGCGCGGCGCGGCCAGGCGGGACAGGCGTGGTGGGCTGTCCGTCTCAGGTTATCCCTGGCGATATCCGGCCAGGGGACAAAACGTGTCAGTCCGGTTGTGGACGGTCGCCGCGTGGGGCTGACCTGGCAGCGCGGTGTCGTGGCAGGCTCAGACGCATGTGGGTGTTGCTCGTCGGTGGCCGGGTCTACCACCGGGAACTCGGAACGTCCCGCCGTCGAAGTCTGTGCGGGGTCAGTCTGGCTGGCGCTCGGGCGTGGGCTGGCAAGAAACCGCCCGCGGATGCCCGCATCTGTGGCAGGTGCGCGCCGAAGCCCGGGGAGCGGCAGCGCAGCCGGTCCTGGACTCCGGACCGTGACTTCCGTCAGGCCGAGGTGAAGCGGGCCGGGCGGGACGGAGCCCAGGTGGTCTCTGGCGGGCAGTCAGAGAGCCAGCGGCGACGGCATTAGCTGCTCCCCCAGTCGCTCCCTCAGGTTCTCGTAGGCCGTGAGTCTCCCGTGCCGGGTCAACGTGGCTGTCCGTCTCCCCGGGAGACACCAGGCCCGCGAGAAAACTCGAGAAAACCTCCCTGCCAGGGGCCGCTGTCGGGTGGTTGTCTGGACTCATCACCGACCACGACAGCTAGGGGACAAAACTCATGTATCCGGTGGCTCATCAAGACAGCGACCTACCCATCGCCGACGGCATCACGCTCAGCGAGCCTCCGCCACCGACCCATCCGTACGCGGGCAACAACTCCGCTCGGCAAAGCGTCGGGCTGCCGGGACACTGCGAAGCGTGCGCCCAGCACGGGCATGTGGCCGCGCACCCCGACTTTGGGTGCGGAGACGTCGGCTGCACCACGGCCCACCTCGACGCACCGGCGCAGCCAGTCAGCGAGGTCGAGCGGCTGCGGTCGCAGGTCGCTCACGTCCGTCAGCTGGCCGACCGCCTCACCACTCAGGCGGCTGCCAACACCGCCAGCCCAGTGCTCGGCGATCAGGCCGTCGGCCGTCAGCAGCGGCTGGTCGCTGACACCATCCTCGAAGCACTCAATGAAGGGGACCGGAACCATGCCCGGGCCTGACCGCACCGCCCACGACCACGTCTCCGAGTTCCTGCGTCAGAGGGACAAAATGAGCGGTATCGACCGCGAGAGGGTCGGGCAGGTCCATGCCGACCCCGGCGCCGAGCCCGCCGAACTGCTGGCCACTGACCTTCGAGCCCTACTGGCAGATGCCAACCACCTTCGTCAGGTCACCGCACACATCAGCGAACTGCTGCCAGATGCGGATGACCCGTTCGTGCACGTCTGCGACGGGCTCTCGCGAGCTGACGGACGTTTCACCCCCGACTGCGCAGGCTGCTGGGACCAAGCACTGCGCTCGATCACACGCTCCCTGGCGTAAGCCGCTCACTGGTAGGGACAAAACGCGTAGCTGACGCTGGCCAGACTTCAACAGCATCGAGTCACCAGCATCCCCGTCTCCCAACATCGCAAGGGGCCTTGGCTGTCCGTCTCCCCGGGAGACAGGACACGATTCGGGCACGATCCGCTGTCGGTGATCTAGGGCACGATGGCTGACATGGAGGGGCACCTGACGCCAAAGACCCAACGCGAGTACGCGATGGCCGCGGCCTACGGGCTGGGACTGAGCGCAACGGCCGCCGTCCACTACGACATGTTCGAGCTGGCGGCGCATACGCATGGCACCCACACCCACATCGCCTGGTTCCCTCGCGAGGTCCCAACGGTCGGCCAGTACGTCCGGGCCCGGGTCGCTGCGACGTCACGCGTGCTCATCGCCGCATGGTTCGCCGCAGGCGCCTACCTGACCTACGTCTGGGGTTGGTGGGTCCTGCCGCTCTACGCCCTCTACACCGCAGTGCTTCTCCTCATCGGCGCGGGACGGCGTGGGAGCCCGCGGTTCACGCAGATCGTGCCCGACAGCGAGACGGCGCTTCGGGCCGTGCTCGACCACGCCAACAACGCCACCGGCGACCGGCTCACCAGCATCCTGGCCGATGCGTGGAAAGCACACCGAGACGACCTTCGCGGAACAACCAACTAACCCCGGCACAGGGCAGCAGAGCCTGTCTCCCACCTCTTTCCTCGCCAGCTGTCCGTCTCCCCGGGAGACAGCCTCTTGGGCTTGCCGACCAGGCCATGACGACAGTCGCGGCATCAACAGATTCCAGCCACCCGCGGTGAAGCGTCCGCTGCTGCCCTCGACCGGTCATCCCATCCAGGCAAACCCCTCCCCAAGTCGTCCTCGACGTCGCGGCAACCGCATCAACCAGGCACACCCGTCGCGCCAGGCCAACCAACCCCGAGCGCGACCCGCGGGCCAGCAAGGACATCCCAAGGGCAAACCCATGAAGGGCCCACCCCCGGGGCCAACCGCCGCCGCACCTGTCCGCGGCGCCACCCTCCCGGGTGGTGGCCACCCAAGGCCGCCGCGCGCCTTTGGTACTCACCAGGACCACTCCCCCGGCTTCCCGTTGGGCGTCGCCGACGGGTGAGTCAGCGTGTGACGTCGGGGAGCTGTGGCGAACTGAGCGTTGGACTGCGGGGCTGTCTGTAGCTCATTCCGGGAAGCTCAACAGGTCAACCTCGCGGACGGGGACAAAATCTGCACGCGAAGGGGTTCACAGTGACACCCCCCATGTGACGCAAGTGGGGCACATATCCAGCAATGACGTACAACACCGACTCGCGATCGCCCTTGGCTCGCAGCCGCCCAGGCGCGAGACTCCCCTGTCGTGCCAGGGGATTTTGGGTCACGAGCCCCGCGCTCGAAGGTGACCCTGCCCCTATCTTGGATCGGCATCCCATAGGGGACAAAATTTGCACACGCAGGGGTTCACTGTGACACCCCTCATGTACCGCATGTACGTCACATGCACCACATCCCTCAGATGCGGCGCATTCGGCATGTTGTACGTGATTTTGATCTAACTACCTCACATGCTGTATTTGGGGTTATCGCCCCACATACGTCATGCGCCTCACATACGCCACATGAGTCATATACGGTTTATTCGTCATATACCACGTGTGCCTCATATGAGTGATGTGCGTCGTAGTCTGCACACACCTCATATGAGGCATTGGCGCGACTATCCGCTTGTGACCCACACCCACCGGTACGCTGTCCGTCATGACGACATCCGCAGTCGACCCGGACCGGAAACCGGCCGTCCGCATCGGCACCCAGAAGGGCGGCACTGGGCGGAGCACCACGGTCGCCAACGGCGCCCACGAACTTGCGCGTCTCGGTGCCACGGTCTTGTTGATCGACGCCGACTCCAACGCGCACCTCACCGAATCAAACATCGGCTACGACGCGGGTGAAGGTGGCGATGCCACCATCAAGGACCTGATCGAGAGCACAGAGACCGGCGCCGCCGCCGACATGATCCTTGAAGCACCGCCCGCCTGGCAGCCACGCACGGACCTGCCATACGAGGCCGGGGGAGCGGTGCCCGGAACCAACGGGAAAGTTGCGTTCATCCCGGGGTCCAACGCGATCGATTCGGCTGTCGAAGGCATTTCCGGTGCCCCAGGGTCAGAGCGCCGCCTGGCCAAGGGTTTGTCCGGCGTGGCCCGCCATTTCGACCTGGTCCTGATTGACACCGGGTCGTCGCCCAGCCGTCTGGCTTGGATCATCCTTCACGCCGCCTACTCCACACTCGGCATCGCCAACCCCGAAGATGCCGCAGCAAAGGGCATCGCGAACGAGATCGACCTCAACGAGGCGATCGCGGAGGCGTACGACCTCGACCTGCGCTTCGTTGGCGCCGTGTGCACCAAGTTCAGTACCCAGTCCAAGGCCACTCATGGCGAGGGCGTAGACCACATCAAGTCCGTGCTGGCTGGCGTGGACCAGACTCCGCTAACCAGGCCGCTTGCCATGCCAGGCCCAGTGCCCGGCGCACCCGAATGGACATCAGGGGCGGCTCTTTGGCCGGAGATTCTGCCGGATCGAAAGATCGTGCCGAAGCTCGCGAAGGAGCGACTCCCGCTGTCGGCGTCCCAGCACGCGTTGGCGGACCCGACCTCGGCGTTCTTTCTCCGCAAGGACGCGTTGGGGGCGCAGCCGCTGCTGCGCGGTATCGCGCAACTCGGTGTCCGCTTGCTGCAAGCCACTGAATCCAAGGCGTTCGCCGATGTTGCGAAGGTCATTGCCGACCACCCGGAATACGGACTCTTCGCTCCGGCTGAGGTCGCGCAGGTTGATGCCTCAGGAGGGGCGTAGTCATGAGTGAGAATCCTGCGGGACGCAGGCCATCGTCGTCGCGGGCCGTCAAGTTCGGCATCCCGACCGCGCCTCGGCCGGACGAGCAGGACGCAACCCCGTCGGCAGTAGACCTCGAAGACATGACCGGGGGAGTGGCCCCATCTCAGGAACCACCGGCCGCCCCTGTCCCTGACGAACAGTCGACTCCCGTCGTTGAGAAGCCAGCGGTCCAGCCTGCTGCGTCGCCCACCGAGGAGCAAACGAGGGCACCGGCACCCCGCCGAGTCACCACAAACCGGGCACCAACCACACCCCGGGCACCAGTCGCGCCCGTCCCGGATAGGCCGAATGCTCACGGACCTGTGCGTGAGGTCGACCTGTCTGCCATCAACTATGAACTCACCGGAGACGAGCCCAAGGTGCGCGACACCAGCTCGAAGATCAGCAGCTCGCTTCCGGCCCAGATTGCCCTGGCGCAGGCACTGTGGACGGCGGAGAACATTGGGGCGTTCGGCTACTCCCCGAACGAGTCCGCGTTCCGGGAGGCCCTGATCCGAATGGGGTTGAAACACCTCAACGACCCTGACTTCATCAAGCTGATCCCCGCGGACCGACGCCGGAGGAGCTGACGCTCAGCGGATACGTTTCCAGGCGACACAGCGTGACGAGGAGTGGAAGGTGACCTTGTCCGCTGTGTACCCTGGGATCAGGACGGGAACGGTCAGACTGTTCTTGCCTCCTTGCACCAGCCCTGGTTGAGTGCCGCTGCTTCGCCCTTCTGGGTTGTGCGTGGTTCCTCTCCGAGGATGTTCCGACAAACAGGCGCTTCTGGGGCTGGTGTAAAGGCAGCAGGCGACTTGCCCGTTCTCTATCGGAGTCAGTAACTCTGAGACGGCGTGGTGGCGACCGCATCGTTGACGAGGGACCGGCTCCCGAAGGGCAACCTGGGCTAACCACCCAAGGTTGCCCTTCACTTTGTCGTGGACCTTTCCGACGCGCCTGGCCTGTCCGCCTCGCCGACCGTCTCCCTGGGAGACACGGCTGCGACACGCCGACCAAATTTGCTCCGTCTGCCTTAGTTCGGGCGGTCGATGCCCACGTGTGGCCGCGGAGGGGCCTCCCACGGGGAGCCGCCGGGGGTCGGTGGGCACGGGCTCGTAGACGCTCAATGCCGGGCGCGCCTAATCACCAAATGCCGGTCACAGATACGGCTTCTAGGGAGTCGAAAAGTCGGGACTTACCACCTGCGCGTTGTACGAGCCTAAAGAATGCAGCACCGGTGCATTCCTGCTCGTCTGTTAAAGAATCAGTGGTGCTTCTCAGGTGAATCCGTGTCGACTCTTCCTGGGGCGTGAGGGCGCATGGCGGTGAAGACATTTGTGCAGGGCCCGTGGACGGTGAGCCGGTTGAAGCGCCAGTGGGACTGTCAGTGGTTGGGCATCCGCCAGAGACGCACAACCACTGACAGATGGACAAATCACAGCAGCGAAGGGGTTCACAGTGGACCCCTCAATCGTGGGCGGAAGGGACAACCAAGATTCGGTCGGGGGTTCACAGTGACCCCCCAGGGGGGTTCACCCTGACACCCCGGGGTGGTTCACAGTGGACCCCCCTATGAAGAAGGGTTAGTGAGAAGAGGGAAGTAAGAAGGTTCCCCCGGGCGCTTCGCTCGCTTCGCTCGCTTGCCCCGGGGTGGTTGGGGCGCCATCGCCAGCTCTGGCAAAACCAGGCCACCCCCGGACTCCGTCCGGACTTGCCGTCCGCAGGTGCTGACCTTGCGACGGTCGACCGTGTAGAGTGGCACCTGACAGATCGAAGCTTCGGCTTCATCTTCCTAGATGGCATCGTCCGGGTGCATAGGAAATAGCCGGTTACGGGCCCTGGTGGGGGTGGTTCCCCACGAGGGCCCGTTTCTTTTGCCCACACGCAGATGGTTCGCAAAACCCCATGCGTGTCACCTCGTCAGCGGGCAATACCCGATCATTACAAATGAGGATCAATGACAATTCCCTCCGTGGGGGAGGGTCTTTTAGATAGCCTCGGAAATACCGCCGCTGCACCGGTCGCCCGATGCTGGTCGTCGCCCCCAACGGGGAGGGCCGTGACAGTGGCCTGGCCCGACAGCTACAGTGCATACCGTGCACCCGCATCGGAACAACCGAGAACGAAGCCATAGCTGGATCGGCGGTTACGGCGCGGCGTACACACGGATGGCCGCTCTCAACTGGTACGGTCACCGAAACACGCTTGATGTGGCGTAAGCCACGCAGGAGTGACCGTGACTCGATGGGTCGCCAACCTTCGGGACACGGAAGCGGATTGCCAGGTCGGCTACCTGACACTTCGCGTCTGTCGGAGCACCCCGAGTTCGTGTCGGGAGCCCCAGCAGTTGACCCGGATGACCACACGCGACGGCCACCCGCATCAACGAGCACAGCTGTGCCAGTTGATGATTCGGTGACCCGGAAGGTTTCTGTCTCATGACATCTTCACCCGCCGCCGGGGGGTACCCCCGATGAGTGGCGACTACGAATTTGAGTACGACAAGGCGCACCAATGGGCCTGGAACGTGCACACGGGTGACTCGTTCGCCCGGTTCCTCCTCGTCGCGATGACACAGCGAGCCGGAGACGGTCACACGGTGAGGGCACTCGGAGTGCCACTTCCCACCAGATTCGGCATGTACTACGAGCGGCCGGGGGAGTTGAGCCGCCGGACGTTCGTGTCCAAGTCCACGATCAAACGCGTCATCAAGGCACTGGTGGCGTGCGGTGTGCTCCTGGCCGAAGAGGATCGGCGCATTCTTCGACGGTTCAACCTCGCGAAGAACGACCACAACCTGCAAGGCGTCTACTACCTGAACTCGAACGTGGACCCGTCAGTCACCGGCAAATCCAAGAGCGAACAGTACGGCGACTCGTGGCTCCCCGAGGCGTACTGCGTTGCATATCGACTCGTGAACAAGGTGAGCATGAAGGCGCTCACCCCGAACGGGCTGCGGATGAGTGACTACCCCTCCGACCCCGTCCAGGCAATGCGACAGCTGGTCCCGTCACACATCTGGCCTGCTGGGTTCGGGCCAGAGGACTACAAGTACGCGGGAACCGAAGGATCAACCGACGCCGGAGACAACTCGGACGTCACCGACGTTGCTGACCTCGACCCCGGGGCAACCCAGCAGGGGAACCTGAACATGGGCGGCTGGGATCAGGCCGTAGCGGACGACGAACCCGACGAGCAGCAACCACTTCCCGTGGCTCAGATCGTGTCGTTGTCCGAGAAGGCCGCGGAGAAGGAGAGCGCCGCCCGGGCCGCCAGAGAGAAGAACAAGGCAGCTGATGTGGTCCTGAGCCAAATTCTGGCCGACCGCGAAGAGCAAGAGCTGTCAGTGCCCATCGCAAAGGCTGACCGCGGCCGATGGTGGCGGGTGCAGCGCGCCGCGGTGCGTGACTTCCACTCTGACGGTGTCCCGGACGAGGTCATCGTGGCCGCGTTCCACGAGACAGGTGTCCTCAATCCCAAGGATTGGGAAGTGCGTTCAAACTTCCCGGAGAAGTACCGGGCTCACCTCGGCCGGACAGCAGGGGACAGGTTCGCGACGATCGCGCAGGCCGATGCTGGGGCAGCTGGTATCTCTGCCGCTGACTACGAGGCGAGCAACCAGACCCTCGGCGAAATGCTGGGCGACGATTTCTTCACCGAGCACTGACCATGGACATGACCACCGTCCCTTGCTCCCGGTGCGGTGCCGACACACCAACGATCGCTCTGGTAGCTGCCCGGTTCCCTGGCGCCGTTCGGTGTGACGCCTGCTCTGGCCCGGTCGACCATGAGCCACCCGTGTCGCGCACTGACTTGTTCCTGCGGCACCGAGTACCGGCAGATGCGCGCGAAGCGTCGCTGGATCGGATCAGCAACGACTTGCTGCGCAGGGTGCTGAGAACGTTTGCCAGCTCGTGGCCGGACGTCCCTTCTCCGAAACAGGGTGGCCCCATGCGGGCAATCCCCATCATCGGTGTGACTGGTGCTGGCAAGACATGTGCTGTGTGGGCGACGTTGATCGAGATGGTCCGCACCCGGAAGCTGACCCCGGACCAGATCGTGACCGGCACCGAGCAGGACTTGCTGGTCCCAGCCTCGAAGGTGTCCGACTATCAGTCGGCGAACACCAAGGGCACGTGGCGGTCGATCGTGCCGCACACGACCAAGGTTGTCTTCGTGGACGAGGTTGGTATGGCGCTGTATTCGTCCCCGCAGGTACGGACCGCAGTGTGGCTAGGTCTCCTGTCGCGCGTGGAGAAACTGGGCGCCTGCCTATTCCTCACGTCGAACCACTCCCTACCTGAGGTGTATGAGCTGGTCGGTGCGGCGGCAGCGTCTCGCCTGTCCGGGATGACGGGCATGCCGACCGACTTCCCCGGATGGCAAACCGGCACCACCGACTGGCGTACCGGGATCAATCGAGCACGGTGATCACAGCAAACCCGGGCGAGTGCTACTTCTCTGCGGGTTGCCACACCAACGTCGTGGCCGACGTCCCTGCATAGCTCGGGAACACGGTGGCCTTCGAATCAGTAGTGAGCACAGGCGAACTCGCCGGGTGATCGGTCGTGGCGACCTTCTTCATCGGTGCTGCACAGCTGGCGGCCGTCGGCTGCTCACTCGAATCAGCTAGCCACGCTGTAGTCCCGTCGAACGAAGCGATCGTCCAATCGCCCGCACCGTATGCCGCTTTAGCGACTCGCTGACCCTTCGCAGAGACGATGATGCACGAGGTTGACGTCACCATTGCAACGGCGCCGGACCTCGAAACCCTCACATCCGTTGGTCTGTCCGAAGCTACGACTGTTGCCGTCGATGAGTGAGGCCGCACCAGCAGCAACTGGCTTCGTGGGCTGGTAGCGGTCGTGTTTGAGACCTGCACGGAGATGAGGGCGAACTGGGGCGTGGCCGCAACGGGCGTGACGACTGACGTCGGAGATGGCCCACTCATGTTGTTGGTGCCGACTGCCGGGAGGATCGAGGTCTTGACCTCCGTGGACCCGACATACAGGTGCCCAGGCTTGCGAGATGCGGCAGCCGTCGCCCGGCCGACCAGCTCAACCGTGGTCGCGGATGCAGGATCGGCTCCGATCGTCGCAAGAACGGTCGCACCCGGATGCTTGGGTCGAAGACCGGACGCCCACTTCCCCGACACTGGATCGAACGAGCGTTGGACCCCCTGCTTGAAGTTGGTCACCTCCCCGGGAAGTAGCGAGTCCCAGAACGGGACGTCTGTCGCTGCCGGGCTGCCATCGTTCAGCGGCAGCGCCTTCTCAGTGGCAACGTGGCCGAGTTTGTATGGGGCGGTAGTGGAAACACTCGCCGCTGCAATGCTGTCCACCCCACCCATCGTGGAGACAACGACCGGGCGATCCTGCACAACGGTGAGTCGAACCGTCTGACCAGTCGTGGGAATCATACTCGTGGGCAGTGCCGTGTACGTCGTCGCCGTCGGGCGTGCGGCGTCGAACGAGCCAACCGCTAGCTTGCTGGGTGACCCGTCATCTTGGGCGCTCTGCGAGGCGAGGAACCACACGCGTCCCGACGCCTGTACCGCCTGCACCTGGTCCTTGGGCGCCTGCCCCGGAATCGACACGTTCCAGTTCGACCCAGCCGTCTGCCACGTTCCGTTCGGTCGCATTCCGTGCGGCGTGCCCGGGTTGATGGAAACCGACGTATCGGACGCAGGCGCAGGTGAACTTGCTCCCGACGAGGCCGGGGGAGCGGCGGACGTGGTGCCGTTGGCGTGCTGTCCGCTGCTAGAACATGCTGCGGCAGCAAGACAGACCGCGGTTGCGGCGAATGCGGCTCGTATGGCGTGCGAGCGATGTGTAGTCACACCACCAGGATGCCTGCATCTGAGGCGAGTTCCTGGAAGGCGGTGGCCG
The DNA here is from genome assembly GCF_055397625.1 of Flexivirga sp. G2. Lineage (NCBI taxonomy): Bacteria > Bacillati > Actinomycetota > Actinomycetes > Micrococcales > Dermacoccaceae > Flexivirga > Flexivirga sp. G2. The sequence goes on along the minus strand of NZ_AP039676.1, from coordinate 140,977 downwards.
GAATTGCGAACCGAGACAGCACCCGGCGGGCGCCCAACGTGCTTCGCTGGGCGCCCGCCGGGTGGTGGTTGCTCCGGTCAGACGTGCTTGCCGAGCCGCATCGAGACCGCGTCCTGGCCGAAAATCGACCGGGCCTCAGCACGGAGGGTGGGCAGGTCCTCGGGGACCGGACAGGAGTCAATCACTGAGGCAAGAGCGAACGTCTCGCCGAACCCAGCGTCAATGAAGCGCTTCGCGGCCAGCAGCTCACGCATGTTCGGAGCCCACACCGGTTCGCCACCGTCAGCAACAGCCTGGCGAGCTTTGAGTGCGAGGTTTCGCGCCAATGCAACGAACTTCTCCGGGACACCGAGCGATTCGGCAGCGTCGAAGTCGGTGTCGACCTCGATCTGCAACGGGAACCGAGACAAGATCGCTTCCGGCAGCGGCTTCCCGCCCAGGTTGCGGGGGTTGTAGGTGCCGATGACGTAGAACCCATCTGCGGCAGTGATCGGCTCCATGTCGGGGCGGTCGTCAATGCGGAGCACGCGACGGCCGTCAATTGCCGAGTGCAACACGGCCGACACTTCGTGGGGGAGGCGGTCGATCTCATCGGCAAGGAAGACGCGGCCCTCGCGCATCGCGACCGTAAGCGGCCCGTCTTGCCACCGGAAAGTGCCGTCGGGGTTCGGCATCCACGATCCGACGAGGTGCGAGACGGTGGTGTCGCCCGTGCACGAAAACATCACCAGGTCAGGGAAGGTGGCATCAGCCAGCGCAGTCTTGCCGGTGCCAGGCTCCCCGCGCAGCAGCGCATACATGGAACCGTCTCGTGCCCTGCGCAGTGCGGCGGCGTCGGTGTGCCCGACCAGGTCACGAGGCAGGTAGGTCTCACCGTTCGGTCGAGTCAGCACCTCCCCATCTGCCAAAACCAATGGCTGCGTACGGTCTTCGACCCGAACGCGCTGCCGGGCAGGTGCCCCGCCGTCTTCGACAGCAATCTCGTACGCGCGGCTCAGAGCGCGAACGCTTCGGTATGTCGCGTGGATCGAACCGTCGGCGTGCGATTCGAGGAAGTGGGAAAGGACTTCGGCGGCATCGTTCGCGGTCAGCCCATCGGGGACCGGAACCGCGCACGGGTCGATCGCGAACGTCTCGGTGGCGTGCGTGGTGAACGCGTGGACCGCGCGACTACCTTGACCTGCCGAGTTCGGCAGGTAGCTCCACGGGGAGTCAGTGGTCAACGCAGGTGCGGCAAAGTCTGCTGGGAGGGTGGCAATCAGGTATGAGCCATCAGGGAAGGCGAGCACGGCGGCCGTGCTGCTGTCGCTCTTTCGACTGACGAATCCGTGGAGGATCATGACTGGTGGGCCTTTCTGGTTCTGTGTAGCTCCGACGGTTCCCATACTGCCGGTGCCATACGACAGACGTAACCCCCGTTTAGCGCCTCCCGGGTGGCACCGAAAACGGGGCTACTAACTGTCACCACGCACTCATAGTCTTGTGGATGTCGGAACGCACCAGCAGCCACGAACTCGCGAGAGGCACCCGCAATGAAGACCACCGAGCAGAACGTCTGGGAGACACCGGACCACGACGACTGGGCCGGGTTGGCGTCTCGGATGCGCCCGTTTGTGAACAAGGTCTCCGAGCGTAAAGACCTGACCGTGCGGGTCACCCCCGACGTGGGCGCCCTCACGGACCCCGACCGTGCCCGGTCATTGGTGCCCGGCATGTTCATCCCGGCACTGGGCACTATCCGGTTCTCAGCGAACCGGATTCTGGCCCCGGGTGTTGATGAGCCGGGCACGATCGACCCCAGCTACCGGGCGGACCAGTGCGACTTCCCAGCGATGATGGGAGTCGCTGCACACGAGGCCGGGCATGCCGCGCACACGCGAGTGACCTTCCCGGACGGCACAGACGGCAGGGTGTGCTCGTGGGCGATGATGCTGGAAGAGCCCCGCATGGAGGGGCAGGTGCTCGCGCGTCGCCGAGAGCTGCGGTCATTCATGAAGATTTCGGCCAAGAAGCTCGTCACGGCTGATGGAAGCCTGCGGTTCCGCGCCCAGCCGAAGATTGACCCAGCAGAGTCCGCATTCCGTTGCGCGGTACTGCTTTTGGGCCGCTGGAAGGCAGGGGTGCTCTCGCAGGGCGACGTGCAGCGACTGCGCGAAGACATCGCAGCAGTGATCACCGATGAGGTTCTGCTGGAACTGGAATCGGCGTTGGAGCGTGCGGTCGTCCTGGCCGACGGCGACCAGGACGGACTGTTGGCCGCAGCTGCCGATGTGCTCGCGTTGCTTGACCGGTCCCCGGGACACGAAGACGAGGAAGAAGGCGACAGCGAGGACGAGGACGAGGACGGCGAGCAGCAGGGGCAGGGTGGCGGCGAGCCTGACCAGGGCGAAGGCAGCGACGGGGGGCAAGGCCAGGAACAGGGGTCGACCACCGCTGGTGATCACGGAGACCCGAGCAGCGACGACGGTTCCGCAGCTGGACCCGCGGGGACCAACCAGGACGGGTCCGCCAATGGAAACGCCCAGCAGATGCCGTGCGGATCATGGACAGACGGCGACCTCGACGGGGGACTGGAACCGACAGACGAGACCCCGGCCGTCGGCGGCGAGCTGGACAACGAAATTGCAGACAGCGCCGAAGATACGACGCACCAAACGGCCCAGGCCGCAGCCCAGGAGCTTGGTGAGGATTCCGCCAGCAAACCAGTGGCACCCTCCGCGCGTGCCCAGGCCGAGCAGGCAGCCGAGCGCGCTGCCCGATCCGAGGCGAACCGGCAGTGGGGGCGAGCGTGCGGCAGCACCGGAGCTGGCACCGTGTACGACGAAATGGCGCCCAGCGCCTCAGTTGTGGAACAGGCCCGTGCGTTGACTCGCGTGCTGCGCCGTAACCAGGCCCGGGCCGTCACCCGCACCACTCGCGCGACCGCGCTGCCCCCGGGCCGGATGCGCATGGGAGCCGAAGTGCAGCGCCGGGCGCAGATCGCAGCAAACACCGTGCCGACCGCCACCCCGTACCGGCAGACGCACCGCCGTGAGACGCCGAACCCGCCGCTGCTGGTCGGCTTCGCTGGGGACGTCAGCGGCTCGATGGGGCCTTGGCAGATGGTGACGGCAGAGTTGGCGTGGTCCCTTGCTCAGTCGACCCGCCACCTGGACGGCAAGATCGCTGCCGTTGCGTGGAACACCGCGCCGCACATGACGATGAAGCCCGGGCAGATACCCGCAAGGGTCCCGGTAGCACGATGCGAGGGTGGCTCCACCGGATGCCCGGCCGCTGTGGCGGCGCTCGACGCGGCGCTCGGGTTGTCTTACAACGAGCACGCCGCCCGGGTCCTGGTGATCGTCACAGACGGTGCTATCGGCGGAAGCCGGGCAGAGGTCATTGCCCGGGTGCGACGCCTGACAGCGCAGGGCGTCGCGGTGCTGTGGGTCACTCCGACCCCGGACCTGCTGTGCAAAGAAGCTACGAACGTGGTGCTCGCGAGCACGACGAAGTTCGGTGCCGTGATCGGTGCCGCGATCAGCGGCGTGCTCGCTGCCGCGTAGGGAACCTCCCTGGCGCGCCTGTCACGGGCCCACCACCTCGACCCTGAGAGACGGGATCGAGGTGGTGGGCCCGACGTGCAGTTATGCTGATCTGGCGCATAGCTGTCACACCGTCGTAACAACAGCGAGGTTCTGTCCAAATGAGTGATCGGGTCGACGCTGGCCAGGAGCAACCCGCGTGGCGTACACGCGCGATCGTCATTGCGTTTCTGGTGGTGGCCATCGCCGGGTGCTGGCTCATGTGGAAGTTCACAAGCGACGGCAATTCCGCGAAGACGAGCCCCACGAGCACGGCCACAGTCCCGGCGCCCGGACCCACTCAACCGACGGGGGTAGAAGCAGGCAGCACGGAGCCTCCTGCGCCGACGGGACAAGAGCAGCCACCGAATGCCACGTCTGCGCCCACCGGAGTTGCCAAATCGGATCGTGAAAACGTGCTCGGCCTCGCGCGAGAGTTCATGACCACGTACCTCACAGCCCAAGGCGAAGCCGACCGGCGAAAGTCGTTCGAGGGACTTGCAACCGCGGACCAAATCAACAGCCAGGCGATGGTGACTGGGTCGGTCATCCCGGACGCGACTATCAAGGGGAGCCCAGTCATCGACAACGCGGGCTCGGCGAGAGTGGGCGCACCAGTGGTGCGCGTGGACCTGTCCGATGGGGAGCGGTTCTACTTGGTATTGGAGTACGCCGAGAAGGCGGACTACGGGTGGTTGGTCTCGATGCAGCTGGATCAGCGTGGCTACGAAGGCGCCATCGGCACAAACGGACCATCTAAGACGTTCGCGCCGGGGGACTGATGCCTCTCCCGATCGCTCTGGCCGCGAAGAAGATCGGCCAGCAAGTCGTCAAGAAGGCGGTGAAGAAGACCGCCAAGAAGGCTGCGACAAAGCAGCCGAAGAAGAAGGGCACGTGGTGGAAGGTCGCTGCCTGCGTGGTTGTGCTGGGCATCATCGCGCAGCAGGTGACACTGAACATGATCCTGGGGATGGGTCAGATCATCGGCGGCATCGGAGCTGCCCAGGCCGCCGACACCCCGGATGATTGCTCACCGACAGGAGTCGTGCCGGTCAGCAACGAAGGCAGCAACGTCGCGACCGCGGTCAAGTACCTACAGGACGTCGGGCTGTCCCTTCCGCAGGCGGCCGGGATCATCGGAAACTTCCAGCAGGAGTCCGGCCCGAACCTCGACCCCACTGCCCGCAACTCCGGCGGATACCAGGGGATCGCGCAATGGGACCCGAACGACCGGTGGCCGAAGCTCGAAGCGTTCGTCGCCACCATCCACAAGAGCCCGACAACGATCGACGGCCAATTGCGTTATGTCGGATGGGAGTTGGGGTTCGCGAAGTGGTCTGGTCACCCGTCGCCATACAAGGCAGTCACCGCGAGCTTGAAGAAGACTTCCACCCCGGCTGCTGCGGCGAAGGTGTTCTTCGACAAGTACGAAGGCGCGGGCGACTCCACGCTGCCGAAACGCCAAGCCAACGCCGAGTCGGTCTACAACAAGTTCAAGAAACAGGCGGCAGGGGTGCAACCGGCTGATTTCAAGCAGAACCTGGCGGCCACAGACACCGTCGCCGACGAAAAGGTCTGTGACGGATCAGACGCGGGCGACGTCGGCGCCCTCCAAGCCACGGTGAAGAGCTACGCGTGGCCGACGTCGCACCCAGACGGGCACCTGGCGCAGACAGCCGGATACAGCAAGGCTGTCAAGACCGCGACCATCCAGGGCCGGTATGTCGGCCACATGCCCAACCCAACGCCGCCCAGCCGCCCGGACGGCGATGACTGCGGGGCGTTCGTCACCACGCTGATGGTCGACTCAGGATGGGACACGTCGTACAACCACAGCGCCAAGATCAGCGCGGGAGCTGGCAACACCACCACGCAAGAAGCCTGGTTGAAGAAGAACTGGAAGCCGCTCGGCGCAGCCTCCCAGCTGTCCATAAAGGACCTGCAACCCGGCGACGTCGGCATCTCCACCACTGGCGGTCTTCAACACACGTGGGTGTACGTGGGGAAGATCCCTGGGTTTCAAGGTGTGTTCGCGGAGGCATCCCAGGCTGGCGGCTCGATCATTGGCTACGCACCGCAGGCTCGGCAGAGCAGCAGCACCCTGTACGCGAACTTCTCAGGTGCTCACTACTACCGACGGAAAGCCCCTCCAGCGTCCTCCAAGTGGGTCAACCCCTTGAAGACACACCACGCCATCTCCTCGCCCTTCGGGTGGCGCAACAACCCCGGACAGGGCGGAAAGCACCTCTTCCACTACGGCGACGACATCCCCGTCCCGGTAGGCACCCCGATCGTCTCGGCATGCACGGGGAACGTCGTGTCAGAGAACGATGAGGTGGCGTGGGGCGGCTTCGTGACCACAGTCAGCTGCGGCGGTAACTGGTACACGCTCTATATGCACCAGTCCAAGTTCATCGCCAAGGTCGGTGACCATGTGAAGGCGGGCCAAAAGATCGGGCTGTCCGGCGGAAAGGCTGGTGCGATCGGATCGGGTGACTCGACAGGACCGCACCTGCATTTCCAAGTGCAGCGAGGAAGTGGCCAGGCCACGACGAAGACCGCCGTTGACCCAGCGCTGTTCATGGCACAGCGAGGAGCCCCGCTCTGACTCATCGTCGTCACGACTGCTGGCGAGGACCGGCGGTGACCCGATAAGCAACTATCGTGTGTGCGTATCGGAACACCAGGAGGTCAACCGATGGCGCATGAGACGAGCCGTGCCCTCCTTCAAGGGCCGCCCAGCAGCGGACTGCGCAGACTTATGGCGATCCCGGAGGGCTACGAGTTGGTGAGAGGCCGGGGCCGGTGCACGATGTGCGGGTTTCACGAGCCGACACAAGGACACCGAGACCACTGCCCCAACACCGGGCTGCCAGTCCCGGAGCACCGGTAATACCGGCATTTGAGGCTGTTTCAGAGGATTGCGTCGAGCAAGTCAGTGACCTGGCGAGTGGAGACCGTCCCCGCACGGTCGGTACTTACCCATTCGAGCAGTTCGTCCACCCAGATGATGCGCGGCTCGCGCTTGTCGCAGGAGGGGTGACCCAAGGTCAATCTCCACTGCCAGGCAGTGTCATCTCCGTCTGTGCGCCACAACGTGGCGGTGCGTCCGGTGAGAGCGTTGTGCGCTTCCCAGATCGCGGTTCCGCGGGCACGGTTCCAGCGGCTGAGGCGGACCGGGCCGATGTTGTGAACGCTCCCCGGGGCAGGTCGGCATGCGGTGCTCATCAGAGTGCTCCCTCAGCAGTCATCGGCGACTCGTAAGCGGGCGCGTGATCGTCGTCGGCGTCGTAGTCGAACCGGAGCTGGTCACGGCCAGGAATAACGTGGTGGGCGCCGCCGTCGGTGATGACCATGGGACTGCCGCAGGAGGAGCATTCGACGGGGATGCCCGCGCGGGCGAGGGTGAGGTCTCGCCAGTAGCTCATCGACTCGGCAGCGCCTGAGTTGTCGAGCCACTCGTCGTACCCGGGGAACTCGGCAGCCAGCCTCTCGATCTCCTCGCTGGTCAGTGGCCGATTCACATCTGCCGTAAGACTCTCGACAGTTTGGTAGGCGATCGCGACGTCATAAGCAGAGGCAAGGGCCTTGATTGCTGCGACAGGGGAGGGTTGGGTGGCGACCCAGTCCCTCACCGCGTCGGGGAGTTCGTGTGGATGTTCCATGTGAGTAGATCCGATTCGTGATTGTGAGGTTTCGCTGTTCGACGGATGTTCCGACAAAACTGACGATACTCGCATCCGTGCAACTCGGGTAGGGCCATCGTCGGGTGAGCGGTTGGCTGTCCGACTCCGTCCTGAGGGGCTTGAATATCGGGGTACCGGTCCCTCGAAAAACCACTAATGTGGTGTGAGTCGGAACAGCCAAGCGCACGGGCCAGTGAGGGAGAAACGTCATGAGTGTCGAGTTCATCGCCGAAATGGGCGAAGTCACCGGATACGAGGTGACCTGCGTGTGCGGGACAGCAGCGAACACTGTGCACACCGCCACCTATGCCGGTGCGGGCGCGGTGCTGGTCAAGGTTCGTGACGGCAACCACGACCTGGGCTGCGACCCCACCGCCTGCTTCGGGGACGGGGCACGCATCGAACTGCACCACCCCACCGAGGATTCACCGTCGGTGCGGCTGTCGTGCAGTAACGCAGCTCGTGTGCTGAACGCGCTCGGCTACGGCGACAACGAGAAGCCGGTCGGTGAAGCGGACGGCACCTTCGCAGACGCGTTCCAAGCGATGGCCGACATGTACTCGTGCGGTACCACCACGGCGGATGAGTTCATCGGCCGTGTGCTGATCGCCGAAGCGATCTACCCCAGCAATGACGGGGCCGCAGCCGAGAGCATCACGTTGCACGGTGGTGGCACTGTGGTCGCGCCCGAGCGCGGGGACACGTACATGACGGAGGTGCTGGCGCACCTGCACAGGGTCGCCGAGTACGCGCAGGAGCACCACGCGAACGTGACGTGGGGCTGACCGGTAATGGGACAGGAGCAGACTTTGGCGACCGTGCAGACCATGGCTCGATGCGAGCAGTGCGACACCATCTGGGCATCCGACGAGTTGGAACGGTGCTACGAGTGCGGCACGTGCGGCGAACGGTCCTTGGAGCGCCGCTGCGAGCAGTGCAACCGCTTCATGGGCCGTGCTGACGAGGACGGATGCCCCGAATGTGCGGGGGAGTGCCATGACGTCGAAGCCGTGCAAGAGGCCGACGGCGGATGGGTGCTTGCCGAGGACTACGACCCCAGCGAAACCTCCGCGGAACGGACCCAGCGGCAGGCGGCCGATGCGAAGGACCGAGCTGCACAGAAGCGTGCCGCGTTCGAGGCCACGCTCACCACGCACCCGTGGTCCGAAGTGAAGGCAGGGTGGTCCGTGGCCGATGAGGAGCCGCCGTCATACGACCCGGAAGCGACATGGTTGATCCGGTACGTCAGCCGCAACCCAGCAGGGGACATCGTCGTCGTCCGAACCACCGCTCACGGGTCCATGGAATACATCGACGTACACCGCCCCGAGGACACCGTGCGCGTCGCAACCGATGATGAGACCGCCGCGGAACCGTACGGGCTGATCGTGCGTGACCCCGATGGGGTCGACCCGATGGCGGACACCCGCAGCCGATGCACCTACGAGGTCAACATCGGACCCGGAACCTCTGACGTGTCGGGGATTCCGCTGCTGACCCTGGTCGCTACCTTCGGAAATCTGAGCATGCAAGTTGGCGTATGGCACGACCCCGCAGTCGCCGCGCACGCTCTCGACCAGCTCGCCGACGCAGCAACCGCCCTTGCCGAATCCGACGGGTCCGAACCCGTGCCCGAACCATCAGCAGTCGTCGGCCGTCGCGTGTGGACCGACATGCGCAACGTCGAACCACTGCACGTGGCCGTGAAGAAGCCCACGCACACCGATCGGCCCGGGGCTCACGTGCTCATGCTGCGCCGTGACAACCGCATCGAACAGGTCGGCAACGGCCACGCCCTACTTGCTGCGATCGGAACAGCCCGCTCAGTCCTCGACCAGCTGACCATGACACCCAAAGCCACGTGACGAGGAGACCCACGAATGAACTCACCCGGCAACGACACTGGCCAACCCAGATCAGGACACCCCGCCCTGCCAGCAACAACCCGACACTTCCACGGGCACACGGTGAAAGTCGTGACCGAAGGCACCGTGACAGCCACCGGCGGCGGACTGACGATCCGGTGGCGACAAGACGGTGCCCTGTTCAACATCGAGGGCAGTGTCCGGAGCCTGAGGGACGCTCAGACCACATGGAAGACCGGCGCGAGTATCGCAGGCTACGAAGGCTTCACAGTGCCACTCAGGGACGACGAGACCGCCCGACTGACGACGCTCGGTGTCACAGCGCCGAGTCTCGCAACGTCGTTCCGCGACATGGAGAGGAGTAGCTGATGGACGGATTCGATGACCACCTGGACAACTACGGTGACCCGGGGCCGGGCAACGCCTATGGGCCGGGAAACAACCGAACCCCGACAGACACTGAACGGGACCACCTGCAACGCCTGCGGTTCGCCTGGCTGGACGCACGCATCGCCTCCGGCGCCGACGAGGCAGACCCGGCGGTTGACCGGGCGTGGGACGAGTGGGTCGACTACGTCGAAGCGCACGACCTGAACTACACCGAGTACGACCCGCGTAACACACACAGTCCGCAGTGGGAGGACCCGCGCTGAATCAACCCATGCTCTGAAAGGACGGGATACCTCATGGTGAAGACGTTGAAACTGCGCGACATGCTCGCAGCCAGTGACGCGATCGGCCTCGACCTCGACCGGTGCACCGAAGGCGGCAACCTCTACGCCTGGCACACAAGCGACGACGATGTCCTATACATCGGAAAGGCCGCGTCGAATAAGCGCCACGACGAAGAGGATTCGTGGGTGGAGCTCGACCACACGGAGCGAATCTACTCGGGCTTCATTCCCCTCATCAGAGCGAACAAGGGCGTGAAGCAAAGGCTGAACTACGAACCAGAACGGTTCGACCCACAGAAGACCTGGGCAGTCCTGGATCGCCATCAATGGGAGGGGCCAGCGCTTGACACGCTCCGCGCGGCTCTGACGGACGGGTATACACCGACCGTTGAGAACGTTGAGCAGTTCCTGATCCGGGTAGCTGTCCGATGCGGTGCACTGATCGGCAACTCCCGCGACGCGTCGCAGTGGGAAGCACCCATTGGGAAGGTCACTGACACGCTGGCGCATCAAGCCGTCCTCACTCTCGGGGGCGACCCGGAGACGCAGCCCCCGCCACCGGTTGGTTAGACCGCAAACCCCCCTGCCCCCACCCAACATCTCTCCGTAGTGTCGTAGCTGTCGGAACAACAGACAGCACAACCAGGAGAGGATGCACAGGGCATGGAAGAGTACGAGGTTCAGGTTTGGGGATGCGGATGGGCAACCGTCGCAGACAAGTTCGACAGCTGGAATGCCGCCCACGCCTTCATGCAGTCTCTGATCGGACTACGGCGCGACGGCGCGACGGCGCTCCGCCTCGTCACCCGAGGGGACGTGGAGCACTGATGAATCGCCAAGCACCCAAGGCCCCCGTGCGAGACCACCAAGCCTTGACGGACCGGTTGGCTGACGCGGCGGTCGCGTCGCTTGGGATACCCCCCGTGAATGGCGTACGACCCGCTGACCCGCTACGGGAAATCGTCACCGGGGAAGACACCAGCCCAGCGCCCAAGGACCTCCTACACGCCGCGGAGTGCGTCGTCGGGCACGAGATTGTCGGCACCGAGCTACGCAGTGGCGGTAACCACTGGGTCAACAACGCCCGAGTACGGGCAGAGCTGCGCCGGTGGGCGGTCCGATCACAGCCCTCGGAGGGCCACGCAATGGACCAGTGCGTGACCATTCCGGCAGGGAGCGTGCGCTCCGGGGATCGCATCGTCCCGCAGGACGACTTCGGCCACGGCATCGTCACCAATCACAGGCATATCGGCAGTGAAGGCCGGGTCGTGACGATCAACCTTGACGACGTATGTCACGGGACCGGTCACCAACTCGTGCTCTCCTGCGACACCGGACTTCCGGTCCTACTGACGGCGAACGATCCCCGCCGACCCTGACTCACGGGGGACCGGAACGGCACTCATGGCGCGCCATGGGTGCCGTCGTCGTAACACCGCAGGTATCACCGAGAGTGGACCGCTGCCGCGGTTAGTCTGACCGGATGAAACGCCGCGCGCGCCCGCGTCGCCGCGCCAAAGCGCCCGCGACACCCCAAGACCAGTTCACCCCTGAGCCGGGGGAAAGGCTGTGGGTGCTCGACGTCCCTTATGGGCAACCCGCGCCTGGTGCTCGATGGAACAAGTCGTTGGGCGTGACGATGTACTGCGGCCGGTCACTGCCTGTGGAACTGTCCGGGTACCGATCCCGGCAGTACACGTTTGAACGGTTCGTGGAGGACACCATCAACTCCGACCGACAACCACCGGAGCCAGCACGCAGTATGTCGCCGAGGACCCTGCAAGTGGAGGCTGCCCGGGCGATCGCCCGGCACGCCGCAGCTGGTGGCCCGATCTTCCTGTTGGCGGACGACACTGGCGTGGGGAAGACCCTGTCTGCCGTCATCGGCGCGAAGACCGCGGCCTCATTGCGCAAAGGGACACGAATCCTGGTGGTGGCCGACCGGCCAGCCGCCATCACCATCCCTGCATGGACGAGCACAATCGCCGCAGCGGGCGATGGCGGACTGACGTGGTGCGTCATCACCTGGGACCGGCTCGCGAAAGCGAAGAAGCACTCTTGGGACATCATCATCGGTGACGAATGCCAGGCCGTTCGACACCAGACAACGAAGCGCTGGGCCAAATGGGCGACGTTGTCCGGCGCAGCACGAAAGACCGACCGGCCGTACCAAATCCTCGCGTCAGCCACGCCCGGACACTCACCACTCGAACTGGGCTACCTTGGCGCGGCATTCGCGCATGCCACCGGGGAAGACCACCGCGAATGGAACAACGACTACACCGGCCAGCTGCGTCGTCACGGATTCCATTTCGACAAGTCGGAGTGGACCAAGAACGCCCGGGCTCGCCGCGCCGATGTGAAGCAGATCAACGCGTGGCTCACCGAGGGCCCCGCCCCCGCAACGATCCACCGCGAAGCGCCTTGGGGTCCGGTACCCCTGTCCGGGATGACCGTCCGGTTGACACCGCCCCAACGAGCCCAATACGACCAGGAATGGGGCGAGTTCAGAGAAGCCATGAACCTCGCCCGTCGCGGGAAGGACATCGCGAAGGGCCGAGCCGCAGTGCTTCGGTTCCGGCAGAAGGCGGGGCTGCTGCGCGTGCAGCAAACAGCGGAGTGGGTCGCGGCGCAGGTGGACGCCGGGCGGCAGGTAGCGGTCTCTGTCCAATATGTCGAGACCGCAGCCGACCCTCTAGTGGACGCACTCACTGGGCTCGGGATGCAGGTCGCGCGCATTTACGGGCAGGGCCGGTTCGATCCGGAGCATGAACGGTTACGGTTCCAGACAGGGGTCGCACCGGTTGTGGTGTTCACAGTCACCGCGTCGATCAACCTGCACGCCAATGAACTCCTACAGGACGGCCAGCAAGCCACCAGCACCCCACGCGTCGGGGTCTTCCACCAAGCCAGGTACTCCGGCATCCAAGCTCGTCAGGTGTGCGGACGCACTCACCGCGACCACCAAGTCTCGCCGTGGCATGTGATGTACGCCGAGGACACGATCGAGGAAAGGGTTGCCCGCCTCATGATCGAGCGGTTCGCTGCGGCCACGGACCTCGTCGGTGGCGACACCACATTGCTGTCCAAGATCGCGCGACTGCTCGGGGCAGATTGGTTACCCAAGGACGCCCTCGACCCCGAGTAGCAACGAACCCGGGTTACGCCGCGACGCAACGCCCCTAACGTGGGTGGTGTCGGAACTACACCACACGAAGAGGGCGCCGCGATGACCAACCAGAGGAAGAAGCATCAACTCCCGGAAGTGCGAGTTGGGGACCGCGTGATGGCCGGTGTGTATGACACGCGCACGCGCCGACCTACGACTGCACCGGCCACCGTCACTGCCGACCCGGTCCCGTTTGAAGCCATTGTCGGCGGATGGAACGCATACGTGCCCGTGACCTTTGACGACCCGCACTACAGCGACCGCCAGATGACATATCTGCGGGACTGCGCCCCCATCACGAATCAGTCTCCTACGGGATAAACCCCACTGGTCGGGGTGTGTCGAGGGTGGTTGTGTTGTTCCTGTCGGAACACCACAGCTAATCTTCGAGGATCACCATGAGAGACATGAGTGCCGTGCTCGCGCAAGTCTGTGCTGCCGGAATCCCTGCGACCATGGAACACACGGGCGGCGGGAACTGGGCAATCGCCACGGGCGAATACGACCAAACCGCAGAGCGATTCACGGGGACGTTCACGGGCCCCGTCATTGCACGCGGCGGCGGCTTCGTGGCATGGCGCGAAGAGTGCTACAGCGGACGGGACTTCGGCCCCGATGGAGGCGAAGCCTTCACTGTCCCTGCCACGTGGTCGGACGCAGCGCTGGCGCGGCACATCATCGCCCTTCACCACACGCTTTGCGGGGTGGCAGACCGGTGACACCAGAACGCGCGGCTCACCAACGCAGGGCGTATGCCCACACGTCGAAATCGGATGAGACTCACATGACTAAAACCAGCGCCTCGGGGACCACTTTCGAAGTCCTCTCAGACGCCGACAAGCTCGCCAGTTTCGTACAGGCCGTCGCCTGCTACCTCACGGGGTGGGAGGCGACAGCCAGCAGCCGATACGAAGCTGTCCTCGCCCACGACGACTTGGGCGCCATCACGATCCAAATTGACGGGTGGGGAGTCCAGGCAGGTAGGCGCATTACCGCCAACTGGGTCAGCACCGACCCGTCAATCAGCGACTCCCTCGGATACCAAGCTAGGTTGCGTGGAATCGGCGCGACCGTTGCGACTGGACCGAAGAAGGTCGCTGCGCAGATCAGGCGCCGCCTTATCGCAGAGATTCCCGAGAAGCTGCGTGAGGCGTACATGCGACGAGATGAGCGCGATGCCGAGCACTACGCCCGGGCCGACATCATCGACACGATCGTGGCCGCGATGCCAGATGGCGAACGAACCTCCGCCACAGGAAGATTCGTTGCCACGGCGGCACCAGAAGACCAACGGGAGCATGACAGATTCCGGGCGCGACGAAGCCTGTCCGACACCGTGCCCCGGCGCCGAGCCGTCTTCGAGGTTGGTACGGACTTTGTCCCAGGGAAGCGCGCGGTGTCGGTGAACCTCGAATACCTCACACCCGACCAGGCTCGTCGTGTCGCCATGTTGGTTGGGCAGTTCTAGACGCCAAAAACAGGGGTTACGGGAGTTCTAATGATCCGTAATGTTGTGGGTGTCGGAACACCAGCAGCAACGGAGGACATCATGCGAACTACTTACCCGGCCAGCATCCGCCAGATGAACTACCTGAGCGACCTCATGGGCCGCGTTCCCAACTGGGAGAACACTGTCGACGCCGAAGACCTCGCAACGCTCAACACCTACCGTGCTGGCGATGGGCACATGGACGGGCAGACGGCATCCCGCATGATCAGCGCGCTGTCAGCCGCCGCACCGACACGCACGGCGCGCCGCACTCACAGCCGAGAGCAGCAGGCAGGTCGACGTGAGGCGAAGCCCGGGTTCTACGTCGTGGACGGCACCGTCTACCGGGTCAAGACCAACAAGGCAGGGACGCACACCTACGCCGAACGTCTGACGGTCGCCGACCACCACGGCTCTTGGACATACGCGCCCGGGGTCGGCCGCGACATGGCCGCAGACGGGCTAGCGCCCCTCACAGTCGAAGAGGCAGCCCGCATGGGCCACCACTACGGGGTGTGCGTGGTCTGCGGTCGTGAGCTGACCGACGCCAAGTCAGTGGAACGGGGGATCGGTCCGGTCTGCGCGAAGAAGCTCACCCCCGCAACCAACGTCAACCTCGCGAAGAGCACGAAGACTGAGGCCCGCCGACCGGGTAGGGCGCAGCGGCAGAAAGACTACGAGGCCGCGCGCGCCGAGCTGGTTGCGACGTACGCGACGAAGGCTGCCATGCACGGCCCGGACGCGTGGGACAACTTCGGCGAGGACGACATGGCACTCGTGGACAGCTTCGACCTGCTCTGACAGCGCTCCGTCGAGGTGTCACCCCTACCCGCAATGATGAAGATGCGACCCCGCGCAAGGGAGGGTGCGCGGTTCCCGAACTCAACAGTGTCGTCCTCACACGGTGCAGCACCTGCCCCGTAACGTGGACCAACAGCAGCCAGTAAGGCACCCGTTCCGCCCTCCTCCCCCCTGTGCGGGGCCGGGACTTGCTGGCTCGGCCCGGGCGCCGCCCTTGCTCCCTCCCCTGTGAGCACGCGGCGCCCGGGCCCCTTTTATGTCCCAGGAGGCTGTCCGCCGAGCCGCGGCAGCGTCCCGCCTCCCCGATGATGTACGTGATTGGCACATAAGTGCCCCATATGAGGTAGATGCCCGGAACGGTGCCCACTGTCGCAGAAACCCCACTCCCACCCGTCGGTGCCGACCCGTAATGTCTTCCATGTCGGAACGCAGAGCACATCCACCCGGAGGAACAGACCATGAGCATCATCCAGCCCTCGAACGCAACGACCACCGATGACTTCTGGGGAGAACCGATCCACGTTCACACCCGCGAGCAGGCCATCGCTGACGGACAGCTGATCGACCACTCGCAGCTTGCGAGGGAGTACGGCATCAAGTGGCCGGTCGCGTTGACGGCAGCCGCGCACGTTGACTTGGTGGCGTGGGACGAGGCCGCGCAACAGAAAGACATGTGCCAGGACGAGACCGGCAGAGCCTGGGACGTGCTGACGATCCTCAAGTTCAGCCTTCAACGTTTGTGCACACAGGCACAGCAGGACGGCTCGGCACGTATCGAAACGCACGTGTACCGAGTGCCCCCGACCGGCGAGAGCGTCGAAGCAGAACAGACGCCGATGAGTCTGCACCTCGGCATGGACGAGCACGGTGCGCCGTGCCTCACCGTGATGCTCCCCAGCGAGGACTGAGCGGCACGAACACCAGGAGGCACCGCACCCCGGATTCGGGGTGCGGTGCCTCCTGATTTCCCCGGTAGCTGCCGGGATGTCATGCAACGGTTCGAAAAAGCACCGAAGGTCGACGGCCGGGCCTGTAGAAATCAAATACGACGACCGTGCACACTATGTACTGACAGACCTTGTGTCGTCGCCAGTGTGCGAACAGCACCACGTGTAGCCGCGCGTAACGCCCGGTGGCCCGTGGGGCTGTCCGGGCAACCGACTGGTGCAAGGGCCGTCGCCTCAATCAAGAACCCGATCATCAAGGAGTGACCCTGGTGGAAACGTTGACCATTCAGGAAGTCGCGGACCGGTTTGGGGTGACCGAGAAGACACTGGTCCGACGCGTCGAAAAGGGAAAGGTTTCGGCCCCAACCAAGTTCGTGCGGGGCAAGACGAACAACCCTCGATGGGACGCATCGGCATTGGACTCCCCGCCGCCATCCGCCCCAGCCGGTGTGCGCATGAGTCGCGAACGGCACCTCACACAGCTGCTCGATGAGGCACGCCTGTGGTCCTGGCAGCATGACGGCAAACTGATCGTGCAAACCGCGACGGGGCGAGTGCAGAACGGGCGAGCTTTCCCGCTGGGTTTGCGAGTCTCCGCGCTGCGTACGCAGCACCGGGCCGGGCGAGTGCCAGCAGAGTTCGTTACCGCGTTCGAGGCGATCCCAGGGTGGACCTGGAACCCGTGGGACACCGAGTGGAACGCTCGATTCGATGATGTAGCAACGCGATACCCCGACCGCTTCACCGACGCGGACCGATCGTGGCTGTCCGTGCAGCGGCAGCGCTTCGAGCGGTTGCAGCCGTCGTGGCAGGAACGGTTCCTGGACTACCCGGAGATGCTGCACCCAGTGCGGGTCTCCCCAGTGCAGGAGTTCGTTGAGGCCGCGCAGCAGTGGCTGGCGGAAAGCCCAGATCACGCCAGCCTGTTCTCGTTGCCGTTTTCAGCGAAAGTGATGCGAGGCGAGAACGATCCCTACCCAGTAGGCCGCCGCGCCACGTATTACCGTCGCCGGTATGCAGGTTTGGAGGGGTACAACCCGATGTCCGCTGAGGACGTGGAGCTGATCGAGTCATTGCCTGGTTGGACATGGGAGATGAGCCCGAGTCACGTTGCTGCACAGTCTCATCGCCGTGGCAAGAAGGCACCGGCTCGAACCAAGTAGAACTCGTACGTGTCGAGGAAGGGCCCCGCCAATGCTCATTGGCGGGGCCCTTCCTCACGCGTGGCGACTTGCTGGTCCTCAGGTGTTCAGCAGCCGGTCGCGCTCATCAAGGACGTGCAACGCCGTCCCCGCCGCACGGTTCTCGTGATGCGACCAATGGTGTGCGCAGAACAGTAACTCTGCCCCGGCAGGCGGAAATGTCGCTGCGACAAATGCCTGTGCCCCGCACCTGTCGCACCGGTCGAGGTTCGTGAGTTGACGATCAGTCGGTGCAGGTGCGGTGATGGCCATGGGGTTGCTCCTTCGGTGGGGTATACGGGGGTGATCCGACAAAGACCACGTTAGGCGCATCGAGGGGCCACCGGAAGCCCGGTAAGTCGTGACCAAACGGACTCAGGGAATGGTCCGACCTGGCAGGTAACCTGGCCACAACCTGTCCCACAAGAGTGCGAAAGTGACCGCATCATGACCGTGTCCCGTCAGCTGCGCGGGTCAGTCCCGCAACTGATCGAGACCGCCCGGATACTGCGCGACACCGGTGCCGCGGCCGGTACCGCAGACGGGGAGCGGATCATGCGTATGGCGGGCACCCCTGCCCCGGTGTGGACAGACGCGATGGTGGCAACCGCAGCGACCACTCTTCGCCGGTGGGAGGCCGAGCTGCGCTCTCACGGAGTTGACCCGCAGACGCTGCCAGCGCCCCAGCAGGGGGCACTCAGCAAGAGCGGCAACCAGGAACCGAACCCTAGACGGCAGTGGGCAATTGACGCCGCAGCACTGTTCGATGCAACACCAGTTGAGCGCACCGGGACCACCGTCTCCAACACTGGCGGATGGGACCAAGCCACAGTCCCGCCGCGCCACGCGACTGTCCAGCAGACGGTGGCGGAGCAGTCGCCCTATGAGGCGCTGTTCGACAACGCTCCACCACCCCCCTCGGCGCAAGAGCCCACCTTTGAACCATTTGACTACGAACACAGCATCGTCGGCTTGCGCGGAATCCCAGTCACCCATCTGTCTTGCGTTTCGGAGAAGGCAGCAGAGGGCTTCACGCAGGCCGGGATCAGCTCGGTGTATGACCTTCTGAGCTACGTGCCGCTGCGATACATCGACCGGACCGCTCGAACACCGATCAAGCACTTCACCCCAGGAACGACAGCAACCACGATCGCGAAAGTCACCCACACCAGCGCAGACACAACACGGTCTGGAATGAGGTACGCGAAGATCACCGTCCGCGACGACAGCGACACCTTGGAGTGCACTTTTTTCCACGCCGCGTGGATGGCGAAACGCTTCAAGATCGGCGATGAGGTGGTGGTGCAGGGCAAGGTCAGCACCTGGACCGATCCGCGCAACCACGCCACCACGGTGCAGATGGTGAGCCCACTGATGGACCGCACAGGGGACGAGCACACACCCGTCGTGCCCGTGTACCCACAGTCAGGCACCACCAAGGACAGTGCACGAGCGAAACTCACCACCTGGCAGGTGCACCGGGCCGCGATGGAAGCAATCGACCGGATGGGGAACCTCACTGACACCATCCCTGACGAGATTCTGTCCACACGCGGCTTGGTAGGTCGCGACGCTTCCTACCGCAACGTGCACAAACCGTTGGAACCCGGCCGGGAGGCCGCAGCCCGTGACCGGCTCGCCTACGACGAGCTGCTGAGATTGCAGCTCGCGATCGGGATGCGCCGAGCACAACTGGCCGCCGACCCCGCTGTCGCACACACCCCTACGGGTGTGTTGACCGATGCACTCGTGGCCGCGTTCCCATACCCCCTCACCGGTGCCCAGGAACGGGCATTCGCCACGATCCGGGACGACTTGACCAAGCCCGCGGCGATGCACCGGATGCTGCAAGGAGACGTCGGGTTCGGCAAGACAGTGGTGTCGTCCCTGACCCTGTTGGCAGGCGTCGAAGGCGGCCACCAGGGCGCGCTGATGGCGCCAACCGAAATCCTTGCCACCCAGTTGTTCGCCGAACTGGTCGGGCTGACGAAAGACCTCGTTCACCCAGACGGACGCCCTCTGAGGGTGGCGACGTTGACGAACAAAGTCCGCACGAAAGCCCGCCGGGCAACCCTTGCAGGGTTGGCAGACGGCAGCATCGACCTCGTAGTCGGCACTCACGCGCTGCTGTCCGACGACGTCCAATTCCGTTCTCTCGGAGTCGTGGTCGTGGACGAGCAGCACCGGTTCGGAGTCGAGCAGCGGGCCCAGTTGCGCGCAAAGGGCCCCGGGGGAGCGACCCCGGACACGTTGGTGATGACCGCGACCCCGATCCCACGGACCGCGGCACTGACCGTGTTTGGTGACTTGGACGTGACCGTGCTGGACGAGCAACCACCCGGCCGCACCCCGGTGCACACCGCATGGGTCGATGAAGTACCTGACTTCGCCGATGCCTCGGACCCGATCTGGGCGTCGATGCGGTCCCAGGTAGCTGCCGGGCGCCAAGGGTTCGTCGTGTGCCCACTGGTCGAGGAGTCGGAGACGAAAGCAGCAGCAGCCGCCACCGATGTGGAGCAGGCACTAGCCAACGGCGCCCTCTGCGACGCCCGCGTCGGACTGGTCCACGGAAAGCAGAAGCCGGACGAGCGCGCCGACATCATGGAGCAGTTCCGTGCAGGGCAACTCGATGTCCTCGTCGCGACCACCGTCATCGAGGTCGGGGTATCCGTCCCGAACGCGACCATGATCGTCGTGCTCGAACCCAAATCGTTCGGGATCGCCCAACTACACCAGCTGCGCGGCCGGGTAGGAAGAGGCAAATACCCGTCACGGTGCGTCCTGGCCGGGCCAGCAACGGGTGATGACGGCACGGCCCGAATGGAAGCCTTGTGCTCCACCACAGACGGATTCAAGCTCGCCGAAGTTGACCTCCAACTCCGCGGCCCTGGCGCCCTATTGGGGTCCCGGCAATCAGGAATGAGTGACCTCCGCGTCGCGTCCTTGACGACCGACACCCGGCTGCTGTCCGCAGCTCGCGAAGACGCGGGGCAGCTCCTGTCGGATGACCCGAGACTGCTACGCCGACCGGGCCTACTCGCTGACGTCGTGGCAGCACTCGGTGACGATGGAGCAGACCGAATCACGGCGTCCTGACGGTCCGTTTCGAGGTGCAGGACTGTCATAGCTCGCACCTAATCTCATTGGTGTCGGAACACCAGCGGGAGACTTCCCGCACCAATGAGAGGAACACCCAAAATGGGAGCAACGAGCATGCACCGCGCGGCCGGATACAGCGACTACGAGTGGTTCACCCAGCCGGGGCAATACTCGCCTGACCTGTTCACCATCCACGCTCACGGCACTGTTCGCAGCGTGTTTTACGCCGCGGTGGAGTCGAAGAAGAGGCCCGGCGAGGTGTGGGCCCTCGTCATCAAACTGTGGCGTACCCCGAACTCCTACTACAACTTCACCGAGAAGGCGATGGACGAGACCGTGGGCCCGGTCTACACCGACGCGCCGAAGAAGGTTCTGGACCTGCTCACACCTACCGATTCAGAGTGGGCCAACGAGTGGCGCGCCGCCTGCCGCAAGAAGATCGCCCACCATGAGTGGGTCAAGCAGAACGTGCGCCCCGGAACCACCTTCAAGATCGCGGAACCCCTGTCGTTCAGCGACGGCCGAGACCGAGACACCTTCACCTATACGCGAGAAAACGGCCGCGAGGTGATCCGCAGCCAAGACGGATACCGGGTCGGCCTCTCTCGTTGGCGCGACCGCGTTACCGCCGTCGTCTGACGCCGCAAATAGCGGGCCCCACCATCTAGCACGGTGGGGCCCGCCCGTTTCACCGGCGGTGTCCCTGTCCGCCTCGACAGGCCCGCATAACGGGGATATGCACACGATGAAGTCGCCCTTACTGTGGGTTACGTCGGAATCCACCAAGATTGCAACTACAGGGAGAGAGCAGACATGATGATGAGCAGTGAGTCCGCCCACAGGGCACCCGCTCACATGGCGCCCGCCGAGCGAACAGCGGTGATCCGAGCACAACATCCCGGGTCGTTCCGCAAGACGCTCCGGTTTCTGCGCGACGATCCGGCCATCAGCGGAACGCTTCGGGTCATGTTCGTGGTGGCTGCGGTCGTGGTGGCTGCGGTCGTGGTGGCTGCGGTGCTTTCCCTTGACGATCCCTCATGGCAAGAGGTCGCTGGATTCGTCGCGGGTGGCATCGTGCTCTACGTGATGGGCACAGTCTGGGCCGCAGCGATCTGGGTGACGGCTTACCTGAGGGGCTAACAAGGTGGGGCGACAAGCCCCTGGACAAGCTGCGCACCCCTCGGATGCTCGGGGGTGCGCAGTCGGCGTGTGGGACCAAAAACCCCAGTTCCCGGAGCCTGTCAGGGCAGACATGATGAATGTGTCGGAACAGCCAGGTCTCACCCCAGGAGGAACACCATGACCGAGCAGGCCACCGCGGGGCACATCGTCACCATCGAGACGCGCACCACGGGCCAGCACGGCTACCCGCACCGCGCGACCTGCTTGACCTGCGGCTGGGTCTCGCGCGGATACGTCGCCCGGCACGCTGCGCAGGCCATGGCTGACGACCACCACGACCAGGTCGAGAAGGTGACCGCACCGTGAGCACGCGAATCCTGAGCGTGGTCGAGACCCACAAGATCACCGAAAGCGACGAGGTGGTCCACGACGGCTACTTCATCGTGAGCAACAACCACCCGCTGAAATGGGCTCGCCGCAAGGAGTGGGACAGCGTGAGCCCGGCACAGCTTGCGACGAACCCGGATCGCGTCTTGGCCGGACTGCTCGACGCACGCACCCTGGCTCGTAGGGGAAGCGTGACGCGTGGTCAGGAGGCGGCAGGTTCGCGCTGGGCGAATGGTCGGCAAGTGGACCGACGGGATTGCTTGGACGCAGATCATGCCGAGTGAGGCACAAAGGGTGGCGCAGCGTGCGCTTGCCAAGCTCAACGACCAGGTCAGCGCGTTCGTAGACAACATGCCGGATGAAGGCACCAGGGACGACGAGTGAGAACCGCACCGTCCGACGAGTCTGCACGCAAAGCGCGGCTGTCCGGGCTTAGGTGCGCTCACCTCGGTGACCGCTCACGCGTGGACGATGGGTCGGGTCCAACGGGTGTCACCGCTTCGAGCGCGTTGAGCACATCGGGGTCGTATTCGTAGCCGACACCAAGCGACAGTCGTTCAATCGCGACGTGGTGGTTACGCGCATCCCCATGACACACGTCGTCATATGCACTGCAAACCTTGACGATTCGGCTGTGCAACGGAACCGGCTCGTGCAGTTCTTGAACGCGACGGAACTGCGTTGCTTGCGCACGGAGAACCTCAGCGACGTCCTCGAATACCTCACCCGCTTGGATGATCCGAGCGCCCTCGGACGCGATCGCCTGCTGGTCACTGGGTGCAAGGTCGATAGTTGAACCATCGGGGACCGGGCGTCGCAGCATCACTTGTCCGATGTCATGAGTGAGAGCCGCTTCGTTGAGAGCGGGTAGTTCGTGACGTGGAAGGTCGAGCGCAGCTGCTACCCGCTGGGAGAGGGCAGCGACCCGGGCCGAGTGCCCGACGGGAATGTACCCGGCGAGTTCAGCAAGGCGGGCCAAGGCGACGATCGTTTGCGTTCGTGTTGCCACGGCGTCTACGCGGCGGCGGATGGCAACGAACATTGATATCAGCGGCACGGTCATCAGCGGGATCGCAAGAGCACCAAGGACTCCGCAACCAAGGGCGATCGCGACAGCAGTGACAACGACGGATGCACCAACTGTTGCAGTCTCGCCGCGGCCTCTAGGGAACCCGGGCATCAGCGATCCACCGAGGCTGGCTTGCAGCCCTCCGTAGACGGCGACGCCGATCGCTACCGCGGCGACCATCGCAATAGCTGTCCACCACGGTGTTTGCAACCATCTGACCGATGCCTCTGCGGCGCTATCACTGCTCCCAACCGGTATCGCCCAGTAAGCGACCGTCGTTGCGGTGAGGCCGATGACGGCAGGTGGGACAGCAGAGAACACCGTCCTGAGGCCGTGCGTGCGAGGACCGAATAACGCGGCGGCACTGAGGCCCGCAACAGCGGTGAGGAACGCGACTGCGTAATCGTGTGCGTGAGAGCCGCGAGGGGTGTCGGTGTTCAAGAGAGTCGCGTAAGCCAGCGCGAGAGTGATCGGGGTGGCACCAGTGTCGTGAGAATGGTCGGCCCGAAGGTAGGACCCGATGACCATTCCAGCGATAAAGACTGTCAGGACACCCAGGTGCGACCAGCCTGGGCGCGCGGAGCTGCTCAGAGTGGCACCGGCAACGACTGCGGTGATGAGGGCTGCGAGTAGTGAGTAAGTCAGTGACCGCGATCGACGGGAGAGGAGACGGCGGCGTTTGAGCTTCACCGCTTGTCCTCGATTGCGGTGTCGTCGGATTGCCCGGGATTGCTCTCCACACGGTCGTGTATGTCTCGGAGCGCTTCGACGCACTGCGGGTCGAACCATGACCCGTTCAATTCATCGACAGCGCCCAGGGCCTGCTCCGGGCTGTAACGGTCTCGGAACACCCAGTAGGCATGGGCGACCGTGACGACGCGGGTGACTAACGGGATGTCCTCACCCTGTAGCCCCTCCGGGCCGGACCCATCCCAGCATTCATCTTGTTTGGACAGGAAGGCGCTGGCGCCTTCCAAGAACTCCACGGAGTCGATCGCCGCGGTGGGGTCGAGCGTGGACTCTGGTGAAACACCTTGGTTCGAATAGGGGGTCACCGAGCGCAGGTCGGCCAGCTGTGCGGCGTGTTCCAAATCCTGCATGTGACCGACTGGAACGTGGACGGCCTCGGCGAGGCTGACAGCGGTCGCGGCGACCCGCTGCCCACGGTCGCCGTTGCCGGGCTGGTGGGCGTCAATCATCTCTCGCAAGGTTGACAACGTGCGTGCTTGGGACAATCGCAGGTGAGCCATCTGGGACATGTCCCACTGCGCCGCCAGGAGTGGAAGCGCGGCGATGACCAGAGAGGTGATGCCAAGGCCGACAGGACCCCACAGGACAACGATGATGAAAGCGAGGAAGCTGTATTCGCCGTAGACGACCGCGGTGGCCGGGATCATCCGCCACAGCGTGTAGGACACACGCTCCGACGATGTCAGGAGGATCATCCCGGACACAACGAGGTAGTTGGTCAGCATTGTGACGAAGTTCGCCAACACCAACGGGACGAGGACGAGGAACACCAAGTCGACGCCTCGGGTGTGCGCCCCAACGGGGAGTTGTCCGCCGAGCCAGAGGTAGCACAATGCGCCGACGCCGCCTGCAAGACCTGACATGGCTGGGTTGAATATGCGGGGGAGCACGGCACGGGCCCGGGTCCGGCCCATGATGATGGAAGGCACGACCCCCACCACGATCGTGGCGATCGGCCCAGACACGGCTATTGCGATAACCATGAGCAGCCCCGAGAGTGACATCGACGTCTCACGCGTTGTTCGGGACCGGTGGTACTCCGATAGGACGCCCAAGAGGACGAATACGAGGACCGCCCACGGATTGTGAACCGTGATGTTCTGCAAGATCAGCACGGTCACTATCGCTGCCAGCAACAGCGAGATACCCAAGGCGTAGGCCCAGGCTGCCCGGGAGAAACGGGAGGGCCTTTGATCGCCGCGAGGAGTCATTTGCCTGGCTCATCCAAACTCGAAAACGGCACGCGCGAAGCGTAGGTGCAACCACACGGTACGACGGGTGGCCCACCCCCCTGTTCCGAGGCGTTGTCGGATCGTCAGACGCTCTGGGCGGTGGACAGGCGTACATCGGTGGGGGAGTTAAGGATTCCCGACATACGGTCTGCACCGTTGCCGTACCAGTCCCAACTTTGCCGTAGGGCAGTGAACGTGGCCCACAGCAGTGGGTCATGTATGTCGTACTGGCGCACGACGTAACCGTCGGGGGCGACCCCGACAGCGAGTCCGATGTCGATGCGGTACGGGAACGGAACCCAGGAGTCTTCGGCCGGGGTAGGCCCAGGGACCCATAGTTCGTCGGCGTGCGCGCCTGCGGTCAACTGCATGCCGGTGACATCACGCAGGTCAGAGTCCTTGCGTTGCCCGTTGCGCTTAAACAGCGCCCGTTTGCCCTTGTAGTCCAGGATTCCCGTCACAGTGGTGTCGCCGACGTCGAGTTCGCAGATCAGGTCGGTGGTCCCGGCATACCCGACCTCATGGCCCCAGACGGTGGCCTCAGGGCTGAGCACTCGTGGTTTCCAGTCGGACCAGAACTGGTCGAAGGCGGGCAACAGTTTCCCGGCGCCGCCAGCCTCAGCGGTCGCCCGGGCAGCTGCGACATCGGCGGTGGTGGCCTCGCCGAGCTGGTGGCGTGCAACCTGCTCGGCGTAGTCGTGCATCAGGTCGCCCTCATGGCCGCGCTGGTTGCGGTCACGTTCGGCGGCTTCCATCAGCCAGTCGGACGCGACACGCTCTGTTGACCACCGTTCGCGACCTTGGGGCAGTTGCTGGATCGCGACGAGCCGGTCTGCGTGCTTCATCGCGGCCTTCGCAGCACACAGCGCATCCCACCAGTCCATGTTCTCGTTGAGGACACCCATCACGGTCGTGATTGATGGCACCTGCGGGGTGCCCCCACGGGTCCGCGCGTACATGCGCCCGTGCTCGGTTGCGGTCGCGAGTTGTGGAGACGTCATCGCGGAAACCTCATCCTCAGTCATTGGTTGCGTGTGTTCCGACATGCACACACTAACTGGTGTGTGCGACAGCCACGGCGCGCGTGAGCTGTCCGGCCCTGTACCCGGAATATTGCGGTGCGGTCTGTCAGAGAGCGCGGGTACCGTGAACAACGTCGGACCCACCACAACCAACGAAACCGGAGCAACACCAATGTCATACGTCGTTCATGTCATCGTGGAAGAGACCGCCACGCATCACATCCCCGTCACCGTCACACCCGAACTGGCGAAGAATGCTGTGCAGGCCGGGTATGCCAACGACCGATTCGGGGTTGCCGACTTCCTGCGCGACACGTGGGACGGCGACCACCCTGGCGTGGTCGACAAGATCGGAGACTCAACTGTGGTCGCTGTCACCGAACGCAGCATCGTTGGAACCGAAATCACCAACCAGCCCGCCAACGCCGCAGCAACGAATTGAGGCGCGCTCGATCGCAAGGCACCAGGAGCGGGCCGGGCACCACAACAGGCACCAGGAGGTATCCCATGGACACGCTTATCCTCGACCGGGCGGCCACCCAGCGGCAGTGGGCTGCCGCCAACATCCGCCCGGGTACTCAGGTCCGGTTCGCGCAGCCGATCCGGTTCCTTGACGGAGCCGGGCAGGACACGTTTACCGTCCACCTAGCCGACAGCGACCAGCTCACAGCAGCAGACGGCACAATCGTCACGGCTGCCGACTGGCGAGGCCGAGACTTCCTGATCGTCTGCCACGGCCTCTGAGTCCCGATGCGGGGCCGTCAAGCACCCGTGATGGCCCCGCGTCGCTGGACTCCCGAGCACCCGGACGGACACCTGTGTCCCTGGCGGAACACGACAACTGCGCCACCAACGCTGGCTGCTGCTGGCACAGCAGACGCCCCTCTGGTGCGGATCACCAGACCCTGGTTGCATAAGAGCTGTCGGAACAGGAACACCCAGTAGCGCAAACCAGGACGGAGAATCGGGACATGGACCTCGCAGTCGAAGGAGACGACACGGGCCAGAGAACCATGCTCGGTCGTGAGGCCAGGCACCGGTTCATCCCGACGTGGGTGTACGTCTACACCACCCCGAGGGGCGAGGAGCGATGAACCTGCATGAGGACGACGAGAGCATGGCTGTCTCTACCGCAGAGCTGACCATGGAGACGCTCGGGCACGTCGGGCGCACATGGCATGTGCCGAAACTGCGGTGGGAAGACCCCACACGAGTCGAAGTGCACCGCCCGGTCAACGAGTTCGTGCGGCACGTGCTGCGCGAAGCTCGCCCGGACGGCGAGAACGACTGGCGGCACATACACGTCATGCCGTGCGACTGGGACTTGCGTGAGTCCGGCTCGGGGCAGGCGATTACGGACGGGCTGAACAAGATCGGCCTCGCAGGAGAAGAAACCAACGACGTGACGTTGCTGCACGAGTGCGCGCACATCCTGCGCTACGCCACCGACTACCCGAATGGCGGCGGACACGGACCCGAGTTTCAGACAGTGGTGGCAGCGCTTTATCGACAGCACTTGTCGCCGGACGCAGCAGACGTGTTCGAGCTGTACCTGACAAGAGTGCGGAACCGGTTGGCAGGCAACGAAAACCAAGGTGTCTCATGAGATTTGGTCGCAGCACAGGACCAGCTGATGTCTTGTATGCCGAGTGTGAATCGAGTACCGCTGGACCGATCACTCCGAGCCACCTGGTCCGGCACGCACCCGGTGTTCCGTTGCTCCGAGGCGGCGGGCTCAACGTCCGGTCCTTGTGTGGGCGGGATATCGAAGGCTGGCACACCGGGGCTATCTACAACGTAGATGAAGCCAAGGCGTTCCGAGAGTCCCACGTGCCAGGAACGCCGGGAGCGTTGTGCAGTAACTGCGTTGACGCGCTCTCCGGCAGTTAGCCAGGTTTGCGGTTGAGGCGCAGGTCGGTGCGGGCAGCGTTGTACCCCGCGATCCACGCTGCCTGTTTGCGTAGGTCTGCGTCGGAGCCCTTGTGCGGGCACGCTGTTCGGGGTTGACCTTTCCACCCGGCGTCATACCCAGCACGTTGTTCGGCGATCAGCGTGGCGGTGTCGAGTTGGTCGGGGTCCGTGGGTAGCGCAGGTCTGCGGGGATTAGGCGACATGTCCGAAGTCCTCCAATTGTGCTGCGCGTGCTGCCTTTGAGTCTGATTCCCATCCGAGTCGGGCGTACCGGTATGACCTGTAGGTGAGGCGGCCGTTGTCTCGGAAGAATGACAGCAGCTCGTCTGAACCGTAGGCGATGGCGCGCCGGGATGGGCCGGAGAACAGGGTGTAGGGGTCGATGCCCAATGCGCGGCCACGGGCGTTGACCATGTTGCCGTTGGTCGCTTCTTCGGCTGCAAGGAACTTCGCGTGCAACGCGCACGCGTACTCCTCCTGCGTCTGCTGCTCTTTGGTGAGGCCACGCGCCGGTCTGCGGGCGGGGTTGTTCAGTGGGTCGGTGGGTGCGGTCACGCCCCATGCGTCGTTGTCGGCGGCAGCGGACCATGTCCGCTGCGCGGCAGCAGCGCGCCGGGCTTCGTCTTCGGCTCTGGCACGGTCGCGTGCTTGGTCGCGGTGTTCAAGCACGGCCAACACCGCGTCGATCGCTTCGGGGTCGGTGTCGAGTGAGTGCAACTGGTTGACCAGCTCCTCATCGGACAAATGCGCCGTCGACTCCGGAGTGAACTCAACAGCGCGGGTCGGAGGTTTCGGGCGCCGGGTTCGGACGGCGCCTTCGTGCTCCGCCAGCCGGTCGCACTGATCCTGGAATAGCCCCAGCGAGTGGGTGAGGGCTTCTTCGTTGCCGACAGCTTCTGCCGCGTCGGCCTGCCGGGCGTAGCGGGACATCAGCTGCCGTATGCGAGACCCCTTCACCTTGTAGGGATCGCTGTGGCACGGGCACCGTTTGCCACCCGAGCGCTCACTCCTGCTGCGACACATGCTGGGACCTCGACGTAGGGGACCGGAACTCGATGCTGGCCTACCCCAGGATGCACCATCGGCCGGTTCTGCGCGGCGGATGTGCGCAAATAGTGTCTGGAATATCGGAACGACCCACTCAGCGCACTGGTCGAGATGGGATGCATTGCTCGGAGGTGAGGGCGCACCCCACTTTTGACCGGCCAGGGGTGCGCCCTCGGTGCTGACCCGCCGAGGAATCGAAAGGTAAAACTCAGGAGGCCAACAACGGGCACTGTAGGAGACACAGGGCATCTGCGCACGCATTACGAGGCAGCTGTCCGCCATGTCTCACCTAGACTTCGACATCAGTCTCAAAGTCTCACCGAACTGGAGAGTAAGTCTCATTTTCGCTTCAAAGACAAGGCGCAGTGACCGATCTGAGCGGGTATGAAAACAGGGGTCCCGCATGTCTGATAACTCCACTACTGTGGGTCGTGTCGGAACACCTAGACCTGTGGAGGACCCACCATGAGCACCACCGCAACACTGGCACCGAGTTCACACCCGGTGCACACCTTCGCCGCAGCAGCCCCAACCTCACCGGCATCATCTGCCACGGCACCGGCCGCGGTGCCCTCGTTCATGCGCTGGGCGCGATACGCAAACGGGATCGTGGTCAGCGAGCCGGGGATGAGCGTCCGCGACGCAGTCGTCAAAAGCGGCCTGGACTACACGGTCACCCTGATCGACATGTTCGGCCGCGACAACCTCAACAACGACCGCGTCGTGGGGTTCGACGGCCACTTCGGGACAGTGCGCCGCGACAAAGACGGCAGCGTGACCCCACTGGCTGTCGTCAAGTCCCGATACTCCGTCGCAAACAACATCGACGCCTTCGACTTCGCCCAGTCGCTGGTCGATGACTGGGGCGCGAATGTCGTTGCTGCTGCTGCATTCGGGGACCCGTTGGGCGCGCAGGCGTACCTCGCGCTGCGCGCATCAGACGCGATCACAGTCGGCGGTGATGACGCACACGACGTGTACGTCCTCTTGATGAACAGCCACGACGGCTCATCAGGCATCACAGTCAGCGTGATTGCGGTCCGGCGAGACAACGGCACCGAAGTCGGGTTCGAGCTGCCGGGCGCCCCGCAACGATGGTCCATCCGCCACTCCGGCGACATCTACGCCAAGTACAGGGAGGCTGAGAAGACCGCCACCATGGTGAACAAGTGGACCACCAAGTATGAAGGCATGACCCGCCTCCTCCTCGGCGCACGCGTCACCGAGACTCAGATCGACAAGTTCGTGCAGCGGTTCTTGCCGACCCCTTCGGCGGCCGGTGACAAGTCCGCGAAGACCTGGGCCGAGCGCCGAATGGTCTTGCGCACGATGTGCAAGGACGCCCACGACGGCGACGGATTCGGCGCGGGCACGCACATGGCCGTGTTCAACGCGACCTGCTCCTACATTGATCATCGCTCGGCCACGAGAGGTGGCGAACCCGAGCTGATACGTGCTCGCCGGGCAATAGAGGGTCGCAACACCCTCACCAAGGCCAAGGCGTGGCGACTGTTGACCGAGTCTGCGGAGAGCTGACCATCAGCGACTCGCAGACCTCCTGGGCCCACCCGGTGCGGCCGGGGCGAATAGTTCCGACAAACTTCTCTCGCCCTTGGCCCCGGGTGGGCCGCTCCTCGTCCGATTCAGCCCCTTCGCGTGGGGACCGGAACCGAGCCCAGATCGCTGACCCGATCAGAGGAATACCCTGTGGTCGACCCGTGATCTGTCGAAGGAACCACCGATGAGCCCGACACCCCGCCGCTTCGCCGACGATGACCTCGCCCGGGTTCGGGAGCAGGCAGACCTCCTCGCCCTGGTGAGTGACTTCGGTGTGGAGCTTCGCCGCTCGGGGTCGTCGTGGAAGGGGCTGTGCCCCTTCCACGACGAGCGGACCCCGTCGTTTCATGTGCGCCCTGCGGAGGGCACTTACCACTGCTTCGGCTGCGGAGCAGGAGGAGACACGATCGGGTTCGTTCGCGAGACCGAACACCTCTCCTTCCCAGACGCGGTCCGTTACCTCGCCGACAAATATCGCGTTTCGCTCACCGAGACCGTCGACCCTGACGCGCAAGCTGCGATCGAGCGACGCGCGAAGGCACAAGCGGCGATCGACTCCGCCCAGGACCTGTTCAAGCGGACTCTGTCCGCACCGGAGGCGCAGCCAGGCAGGGACGAGCTGACCAACGGCGGATTCACCGGTGAGGACGCCGCAGCGTTCGAGTGCGGATATGCCCCGCAGGGCGGCAAGGCGCTACAGGAGTGGCTGAGCCAACACGGGCACACGGTGGACGCAGCCGTAGACGCCGGGGTGCTCCGCCGCCGTGACGACAACAGCGTCTACGCGATGTTCCGCGGCAGGCTCACCTGGCCGATCCACGACCAGCACGGGAAACTGGTCGGATTCGGTGCCAGGAAGGTCCGAGCCGAGGACCCGATCGAAGGCAAGTACGTCAACTCCCCGGAAGGCTTGCTGTATCACAAACGGCAAGTCCTCTACGGGTGGAACACCGCCCGGAAGGCGGTGCACAAGACCGGCCGGGTGCTGGTCTTGGAGGGGTACACCGACGTGATGGCTGCCCGCCTGTCCGGCGTGGTCGAGACGGTCGCCACGTGCGGGACAGCCTTCGGTGAAGACCACCTGGGGCTGCTGCTGCGGGGCGCGCCGCAATCGACGCGGATCGTGTTCTGCTTCGACGGCGACCTGGCCGGAGCCAAAGCTGCACGGAAAGCATGGGAAGCCAGCATCCAAGTCGCGAACCGCTGCTACGTGACCCCACTGCCAACTGGACTCGACCCGCGTGAGCTGTACCAGCAGTCCGGGCCGGAAGCTCTGCGTGCAGCGTTGCAAGAGCCGATACCGTTGACCCGGTGGCTGATTGAGCAAATGGCCGCTGCAACAGAGCCCACACCTGAGGCGCAGTCCGTCACCGTCACGGAAATGACCGAGCTGGTGAAGCGGCTACCAGACCCGATCATGCGGGACGCATACCTGCGCGATCTGCACCAGCGTTACGGGGCGCCCGCCCCGACGCCCGCAGGGTCGCCCCAGCGGCGATCCGATTCAAACGGCACCGGGCGAGTCCTCGACGGCTGGACTGCCTTGCAACGCCGTGTCGCGCACCGGGTCATGTCCGACCCGATCGCAGCTGTGCTGGTACTAGCCGACGAGCAAGACCACACGTTCCCTGACGAAGCATCCGCCGCGATCATCCGCGCGGCAGCTGCCATCTCAGAACGGACCGACGTCGCAGCATCCAGCCAGCGGGCATGGGCGGGCGCGATACACGACGAGGTGGAGTCGACGGTGGACGGAGCACACAACGCCCGGGTCGTGATGGACGTGCATGACCTAGACGGCACTAGCACCGAAGACCTCATCGAGCGCCTGTGGCAGCACCGTGACACGCGTAGCCACGATGACCAGGTGAAGCAACTGCTGGGCAGGATGCGCGCCGCGACAGGAGAAGAGGCCGACCACCTGTGGGCTGAATACGAGAAACTGATCGGCCAGTAGAGCGACCTCGTTTGTGGGTGTGTTACGACATGCCTGGTGGTGGACGCTGATCCGCCTACGATCAGTGTTGTGACAACGACACTGACTCGCTACGCCGACAAGATGTCCGGCCTGGATGGAGTACCCGGCCTGGGGGTTGCCCTGGCAGCGGCGGCTCAGGAGCGTCCAGTTCTAGACCCGGCCGACATCACGATCCGGGCAGACTGGGATCGCGCAGCCTGCTGGAACTCGCGCGGAGCTGAGGAACAGTTCTTCGCCACCCCATCCGAGGAAGGCGGGCAACGGACGGTTTCGAGGGCGCGAACCATCTGCCGCACCTGTCCCATCCAACGCGAATGCCTGACGCTGGCGCTGACAGCGGTGCCGCACGGACTGTGGGGCGGGTTGACGGCGAAGGAACGCATCGCCCTTGGTGGCCCGCGCGGAACCGACAACACCAAGAGCCGTGGAGCCAACCCGGGCACAGCGTTGGCGACCCTGCATCGCCTCGTAGAGCGGGACCATCTGGACCCCGCAGTCATTG
The DNA here is from genome assembly GCF_055397625.1 of Flexivirga sp. G2. Taxonomy (NCBI): domain Bacteria; kingdom Bacillati; phylum Actinomycetota; class Actinomycetes; order Micrococcales; family Dermacoccaceae; genus Flexivirga; species Flexivirga sp. G2. Next base: position 107,926 of record NZ_AP039676.1, on the reverse strand, counting down.
TTGGCGCCATGCTCGCCGCCTTCACCCCGGCCCAAGCAGGGGCCGTCAACAACCCGCCTTACGTGGCCCGCTTCAACGAGTAGCGTGATGCATGTCGGAACAACCGACATTCACCCCGGTGTCACCTGGGAGGCGATCAGGAATGAACGACACCACACAGATCGAACGAGTCACACAAATCGGCAACACGGAACTCCCGCACACGCCGACCCAGCGCGAGTTGGACCAGTTCTGGAACGACGACCCGGTACCGCTCGGCGCGGACCCGCATGCCAATAACCCCGTCGACCCTCAAACAGTCGCGGTCGGGTGAACACGATGCGTACCTCACCGCCAGCACCTACGACGGGGTTCCCTGCTGCTCCCACTCCTGTGGCCGCTCAGTCACCCACCGGAGCGTCCCCAGCGGGTTCCACCGTGGAGTCCGAGCTGAGCGACCTCATCGCAGAGTTGACGGACGAGGTCGCCCGGCAAGACCGGCTCGCCAGTGCTGCGCGCACCGACCACCACCCCGCGGCAGCTTCTACGCTGCGTTACGTGATCCAGCGGATCAACGCGATTCGCACCGCCCCGAGTAGGAACAGGACGTGCCCGTGACCAGAACCCGGTACTTCGTCACAGAACCGTTCATGGCTTACCCGAAGGGTCGACTCCTGCGGGTCTGCGGACCGACGACGCAGATCGCAGAGTCCGGCGCCCGCTGGGACCCCACCACCCAAGACACAGGGCGAGACCACTACACGCAGATCACGCCCGCAAAGGCCCGCAAACATCCCGAGTGGCCACAGTGACCGCCGACCCCGGCGAGTGGGACACGCTGATTGACGCTGCGCGGCAGCTGCTCGAACCCGTGGAGGGGCTTCCAGAACGGTTGCGGAATCACCTCGTCGCCAACAACACCGTGGCTCGTTTCGCAGGCGAATCGACCGCGGCACCGAGCAGGATCGCGTATGTCGACGGCGCGCTGGCGACAGAGCAAACCGACGCATTGGTGTGGGTCGCCGCGGTTGGCGCCACTCACGCCGACACCGACCTGCCGACGCATGAAGTTGCCAGCGTGCTCCCGGTCTCAGGGGACACCGACCGGGCGACGTCGGCGCTGATGGCCACGTGTGAGCTGCAAGCGTGCATTTCGGCTGTCCGGGACGGCTGCGACCTGGTCGTGATGGACGGAGGCATCGCCACCCCGCTCGTCTCCGTGGTGGCCGGGCTGATGGCCGCGAACAAACACGTGCGGGCAACCGTCACGGATCGGTATGACGCGATTGACCTGACCACCGTCATCTCCGACTACGTTGCCGCGGTGCTCGAAGGGCGCGTGTGCGCACTGCCGAAGCAGGACACCGCAGCGGTCTACACCGCGTCGTGGGCACAACAGTTTGCCCAGCACCTTCCAGACGGGGCCGCAGACGTACTCAGCATGCTGCGGGATCGTCCACTGCTCACACAGATACTGGCTCCGGGAGAGTGGGTCCGGCCGCGCCCGGCAAACTTGACCACGCTGGAAGCGAAGACGAAAACCAGCACAGGCGTCATCACCCTGCCTATCGACGTCAGCTACGAACGGCTGCGTGACGCGACCACCCTGCACGCCACCTATTTCGCCCCGCAACGGCTCCCCGGCCGGATAGTGAAGGTCGAGTACGCCGAGGGAGAACCTGGCGCATGGGACACCGCACAAGCCCTCATCGGCCTGTTCGACAGCGCAACAATGGGGCCGCGGGTACGTGAACCACTGGGTCAGCACTTGGTTGATGCCGCGGCCAAGCGTGCCGTGACAGCGCTCATGGGGGAGATGCTCGGACGGGCGTCTCGGGCGCTTGGCCAGGGCAGCGTCGACCGGTACCGCACGGTGCGCGTCTAACCCGTTGCCCTGTCCGCCGTCCGCCACCTGCCCCCGCGGCAGCACCGCCCGAATACCCGCCTAGCGCGGCCATTACTACACACGTAACGTCATCGCTGTCGTAACAAGGCTGGGTGACCGCGCAAGGTCTCCCGCAGCGCACACCATCACCAGGAACGGGAGTCACATTCATGATGCACAGCGGCGACAACGGATTGAACCCGCGAGCATGCAGGCCACCGATTGCAGCGCTGGACTCGCTCGAAACGGTTGCGAAGTACGCGACGTTCTTCGGTCTCACCGTGACGATCGCAGCCATCATCGCCGTAGTGCTTCTGGGGCGCAGCAACTACCGCTCCGGCTCAGGTGTGCGGGGCACGATAACGATCGGCTACTTCGTGGCTGGTGCGGGCGCATTCGTCACCGTCGTGGGGTTCGTCGCGCACGCGCTACTCGCTCGAAAGTGCTGAGCCCCAACGCCCTCGGTACGAAACACGGGGGTTCCGGTGATCACATCAGCCGGTAATCTATGTGGTGTCGGAACAACCAAGCGCCAGGAGGCGGACACCATGAACGGTATCGGACTTATCATTGTCATCGTCACTCTCACCATCATCGGGTGGGGCCTACGGGCCGAGCTGCACGACGTGCTCGACTCCTTGGATCGCCGCCACCACACCACTCCGCGCGAGAAGCATGAGTACGAGCACAGCCCGTATGTGAAGCACCACGCGGCCTGACCCCACGTCGCGGACGTCTCACTCCCGCAACGGGTAGCCGAACCGTTCGCACATAGGCCGCGCCAGCCCTATCGCTGCCTTCGTTTCAGCAGAGTCTGTGCCGGAGTGCCGCAGGATCACCGCCGCCGCGTCCAATAGCTTGTAGGCATCACTGTCGGATGACGCTCGTGACCGCAGTGCCTCCGCAGTGTGAATCGCGGTTCGTTGCGCAATTCCGCGCGCAGCCATCGACGTGTCCACCAGCGGACACCCAACGCTGGCGGCGTCATGGTCACTCACCCCGGCTGTCTGGCACCCTGACAGTGCAACCACGGACACCAGCGGTCCAACGATCCAGGCGACTCGACGCATGAGCCCAGTATGACTGAGAGCGGCAGGGGATCGACCACGCCGAGGGCATGTACCTGCCGCATCGACGGAACATCCCATAGACTCGAACCACAAGCCACCACCGGGCAGCTACCCGGGCAAGAAGGGAGCGTGACCATGAACCAACTAGCCGACATCCGCGCCACGCCGGACTGGACCCCTCTTGGTCTCGCGACGCTCGGGGACGTGACCATCCCGCAGGACGCGCTCACCCCAGAACTCGACGCACTGGGACCAGTTCCAGCCCCCGAGCCGGACCCCGAACTCACACTCTTCTAAGCCACAACCGATGCGCCTGACGCCACGCGCATCCCCAAACGAGAGCCAGCTTGGAAGGAAACTCAGCAGCCCCGGGCAGAGCCGCAGGCTCATCGCCCGGGGCTGCTCGTGCCCACGCCCGATCTGAGGCGAACCGGTCGCGATAGCGGCTGGGGCCGTGCACTCAGCGCCAGGCCCGGACTTGTCCGAAGAGGCCCCCGCAGCCGACTGATACGTGCCGCCAGCCCCCAACCTGTCGCGATGGGTGCGACCCAACACGCGACCAGTGGCCGCTGCGGCAGCAGTGCTTCCTCTTCGGACGGCCCGAAACCCATCTACCCACCGTCAGTAGCTACGCCTAACGTATTGCCGGTCGGAACAAACACGGACCTCTGGAAGGCCACCATCATGACTCTGGTCGAGACGCACCCCAGGCACAGCGAGCACACCACCACGAACCCAACTGACAACACGCAGGACGAGCCGGTCACCTACCAGCGACTGTTCCAGATCATGCGCTACTACGGCTTGGGGACCGCGGCAATCGCGCATGCCGCGGCCGTACCGCAACAGGAAGTTCGAGACTGGTTGTTCAACCGCGCGACCATCCCGCAGAACCTCGTCGCCGCGGCCATAGCAGACCTCGCACGGACCACCGACGGCTTCATCGAAGACATAGCACCCGTTGCAGCACGGACGGGCACCATTCCGCTCTACCGCACCACCAGTGCGTTGCGCCAAGCCCGCGAGGACCTCCCCGGCTTCGCCGACATCACCTGGTGGCGCCGCGTAGTAGCCCGTGCGGCCGGTGGCGCAGACGTCGTTGACTTCGCAGACGGCGTAGAGACACCTTTCGCAGCCGAATGGAGCGCGACGAAACTCCCCGTCGACACCATCCTCCGCATGACCAGTTCGGGAGCCTCCGCCGACCTGTACCGCGCCACCTACGAGACCGTGAGCGAAGCCGACAGTTGGGACGACGCCGCGCACTCAATGGCGTCCGCCGACGCCGCGCGACGACTTGCCGACGCGGGGGTCAGCGCCGACTGGTTGCGATCTATTTTCGGAAAGCCCGGCATGCTCGCCCCCGCGGGCCAGCGACCAGCACGGGTCACGGTCGACGCGGTTGTCGCAGTGCACCAAGACCGAGTGCCTGCCGTTGTTGTGCCGCTGCTGACCTACCTGGGCACACCCGTCGAGGACTGGGAACACGTTGCTGCGCTGGCGTTGCGCGCCGACGACACTGCACGCACCGCGTTCATGGCTGGTGCTGACCGACACCCGCAGCTGCGGAGCATGCGGTATTGGGCGTGCGCCGACCGAAGCGTGCACAACCGGGACCGGCGGATCACCGGAGAGCGGTGGGATATCAGCACCGTCATGGAATACACCGAGACGGGTATCACTCCAACCGTGGTGCGCCGCCTGGACGCCGCGCTGATGCTGCTGCTGGGAACCGACACGAACAACACCCCCGCCTACGACGCGGTTACGCGTCTTGTGCTGGGGGAGTGACCCACGACCGATGAGACGATCAGCGAACAACATGAGGGGTGCACCGGTGCAGGGATTGAGCAAGAGACGATGGACAACAGTGGTCGCGGCAGTGGCGGTCACAGCCGGTCTTGTAACGACACAGGGGTGTTCGGCCGCGCGGCACCTGCTTGACCAGGTGACGTCCGCCAACAGTGGCCCGTCGAGCACGGCCCGCCCCGCGCAAACGGGGTCGGCGAGACAGGCTGCCGCCGGGAAGGGCATTGCGACCGCGCGTGCGCAGCTGTCCGAACTGGCCGTCAAGGGACGCGCCCCGATGACCGGCTACGACCGGGCCCAGTTCGGTCCTGCCTGGACCGACGACGTCAGCGTCAAGGACGGGAGAAACGGGTGCGATACCCGCAATGACCGTCTCCGGGAGAGCCTGAAAAGCGTTGTGATTAAACCGAATACACACGGTTGTGTAGTCCTTAGTGGAGTGCTGCACGACCCGTACACCGGGAAGACAATCCACTTCGTCAGGGGCCGCGGAACGAGCATGGCAATCCAGCTCGACCATCGCGTCGCGCTTGGCAATAGTTGGGTCACCGGAGCCCAGCAGCTGTCCGCCGAGCAGCGGCGGAACCTCGCGAACGACCCGATCAACCTCGTGCCGGTCGACGGCCCCACCAACGAATCCAAGAGCGACGGCGACGCCGCGACGTGGCTGCCACCGAACAAGGGCTACCGGTGCATCTACGTGGCCGACCAGATCGCAGTGAAGGCCAAGTACCACCTGTGGGTCACACCCCCTGAAAAGGCAGCGATGACACGAGTTCTCAACGACTGCTGAGTCGTTGGTTCGCGGCACCTGCGTCTAGCGCGGATTGGGTGATCCCGGACGCGGCCCGTCATACCCGGGTAGCCGGGACCGCAAATGGTCCGTAATGTCGTCTGCGTCGGAACAACCGGGGCACGCCGCCCCACACGCACAGGAGGAACAAGACATGGCCACCATCGCTCCCTTCCAGACCAACCCGCTGGACAACCCGGCCGCATTCCATGCCGAGGTGACCGAGTTCATGCACCTACACTCCTTCGCGGTCGCCGGTGGCCAGATCATCCGGTTCCGGCTCCTCACCGAGGTAGTTCCCGGTGTGGGTCGCTGCGCAGACGTCTCGTACATCGTCGGGCGCCTGCCTGGCGGTGAGCTGGTCCGGGTCTACAACGGTGGCATCGACCCGCTGACGCCGCTGCGGGTCATGAAGCGCTGCCTCATCGAGTGGGGCAACCGCGTGAACGTCAACATGAAATCCCTCGGCTTCCTGAACGAAGGCAACTGGTCGGTAATGCACTGACCGTCAACACGAAACCCGCCTGAAACCAAGCAAGTATGCCCAAGAGGAGAGAACCATGAGTAAGTGCAGCTACGCCCTCCGTGATGACGCCTTCGACCTACACATCGACAACAGCGACGGGCTGATCATCGCAGCCCCGCAGGTGGCAGACACGTGGCGCGTATCGTGCGCGCTCATCGTCGCGGCACTCATCCGGGACATCCTCGCGGACGGCCCGCTAGACAACGTCACAGTCATCACTTACGGCGACGATAACGAAGACGCCTATGTAGCTCACCACGGGATTCTGACGGAGTCGCCGGACTCCGACTCTGTGGCAAGCATCGATGGCCACGTGATCGAAGACGTCGAGTCGATCGAGGTAATCAAGCTCTCCTCGTGACGGTGGCGTCGTAACTATCGCGGAACTGTTGACCCGCGAAATCATGAGCCGTCTGGCTTGAGGCAACTCAACGACGCACTCACTCCCGGCCCGATCGCACATCACTTAGAGAGGCTTCCGCCAATGACCCGCGCCAGCACGGACACACCGAACATCGCCGTCATCGGCTCGCCGTCCACCACCACGAGAGTCACGCTCAACTTGCTGCGGGTCGCCTACGGACAGGCCGTCTACGGGCACATGGTGGCTTTCCGCATAGACCTCGTTGACCCTGATACCGGCGCTGAGCGGGCAGAACTCGCGCTCGGAACCGTGACAAGCATCGAGACCGTGAACCCTGCGCACTCGCCTCGCTCGACCGAGGCGCAACATGTCGCGGAATCGGGCCAACTGCCTGCTCTATCAGGCAATGCGGGCGACACACGCGGGGTGGAGGTCTCGATCGAGGCCGTGTTCCGGCGAGATCCCGAGGCTGATGCCTTGGCGAAGACGTCCCGGCAGTGGCTCCCTGCTGGGGCAGCCCTGTCCAACAGTCCAGCAACCGGCACCGCCGTCACGCTGCTCGACCAAGCCCTCGTGAACGAGCTGATGGTCGGCGTGGAGAACCAGCGGTTCCTTGGTACTTTGCGCGGGACCAATACCTTGGTGCCCTACACACAACGCGACTTCTCGGGCGCGCGCGGATCAACGCACTCCGTGGTGGCCGGAGCAACCGGCTCCGGGAAGACCGGGCAGGTCTACTACTCGCTCGCCTGCGACCTCATCTACGACAACTTCGGGCAGATCATCTTCGATCCGCAAGGTCAGTTCGCGACCGAGACCGGAGCAGTGTTCTCTCTGCAAGGGCTCGCTGCCGCGACGGGCCGCACTGTCACGGTGGCTCGGCTGTCGCGCTCGTTGCGGTTGCGTAAAGACGCCCCCATGTTCACCGAACTACTCGCCCGCGTCGGCGTATTCACCGAGCTTGCTTTCGGCGCCGGGTCAGACGCCCAGGTCGCTAACGCGTGCCGGGTCATGCAAGACGCACTGGACGACACGACCGCTCTGCACGCGGCGTGCGGGACAGGGGACTGGACCGAAGCGACGCCGGGAGACCTGCTGGCGTACCTGCTGGCAGACCTGCGTGACGTACTTCCGACTGGGACGATCTATGCAGGAAAGGACGGGCAGCAACGCGTCCGATATGCGATCGCCAAGCCCACCGAAGACGAACTCGCAGAAGAAGGCAGCAACGCGGCACTGGCCAGGTCGTTCCGCGACGGGGTACTCGACCAGCGCCCGGCCTCGGGGAAGCGGTGGGTGTCAGTCCTCACCCGGTTCGCCGCGGTGCACAACCTGTGGTCGCTGTATACGCCCGATGGCGCCGCCAGGGTAGCTGCCGGGACGCCCGTTGGTGACCTCTCCAACCACGAGCTGCGCCGCAAAGCATGGCCTCTGCTGATGGACGTATTCACCTGCGGCACAGACCAACCCGCGCCGTGGCTGATCCTCGACCTGTCCGCCGACGTTGACCTTCCAGGGCTGGCCGACGACGGCGATGACGAGGGCGCGACCGTCGCCGACCAAACCAGGCAGGTGCTCGATGACCCCGGCGTGAAGGCGCGCATCATGCGGCAACTACTTGGCGACCTCTACCGTGCCGGACAGTCCGCATTCAAGAAGGGCGGCCAGCTTTGTGTACGCACCACAGTGGACGAGGCATGGCAATTTGCTGCCCCGGTCGACCACACCACTGACAAGGACATCGCAGCACTGTCAGACCAATTCGAAGACTTCGCCCGTGACGCGCGCAAGCTCGGTATCGGGTGCCGGTTCATCCTTCAAGCACCGAGCGGGCTGCGCGAAGGCATCTGGAAACAGTGCACGGAGCGCGTCATCGGATACGGGATCAGTGAGCAGGCAGACCTTCGCCGCATCGCGAACCTGATCGGCGAGGATCACCTGCGCCTCTACTTGGCCACAGCCGGTCCCGAAGCGACAGGACGCTACTCATTCATGCTCATCGGCGGCGGCATCACCGGCCTGTCCTTCGGTGCCAAGCCCGTATTCCTAGACGTCTTCGACAACCCGTCTGACTGGTTACGACACAACGCTGCCTGGGTGGGAGAGCTGCGGCGACGATGGGCGCACCGGCTTCCCGCAGATGACGCGGGCGGCCCCCTGACGAGCATCCCGCCCCGCCCCGTGCGCGATTCCGCCACGGAGGGGCACCGGGATCGGTTGAATCTGCACGCTGGTGCATCGAACCGCGATGCGGCCCGAGCCCTGACTAGTGCTGCCGACGGAACGGTCAGGGCCTCGTTCGGATGGCAGCCGAAGGTGTCTCAACCCGCTGAGAAGATGTCCGCGACCGCAAGCATGTTCCCGGACGATCCACCGTTCTAGCTAGAGCGGAAACAGATGGGGCGCTGCTGAATGCCGTTATAAGAGAACGTTCTTCGCGTGTGGAGACTGTCAGTGGTCAGCAGTAGGCTCGTGATTGTCGGAACACAGAACAATCACGAGAAGGGCCACCATTCATGGACGGTCACGCACAATGCGTCGCGAACCTGAGTCGGCACAAGGGATTCAGCCCCAGTTCGACAGGCAACGGGGTTCGGATCAGCGAGTTCGCCCAAGACGGGCTAGGCGCGATGGGCGCCTTCGCGGAACTACTGCGAGGCCCGTGGTCCAACGACCGTGTTGCCCTCGTGGGGGAGTGGTCCAACGATGACGACTTGCCAGCCGTAGCACTTGACGAGGCAGAGTGTGGACCGGCCACCGTGTGGGAAAACATCATGGCGTCTTCCGGGACGGGCTGGGGCAACGTCGGTTGGCTGGCCCGGAAGGTAGTGCCTGGAAAGTTCGAGAAGATGCCACAGGGGTGGTTCCGACGGTACGAGTACCGGCCAGTCCTGAACGTCGACACGGAACCCACAGTGTTCATCAACCTCGACAAGAAACAGGTCATCACACCCGCGGGGTTCGGTGACGATCCACGACCCGGCGTCTACGCCGTGAACGGCGGAGGGGGAGGCGTTCTCACCGCGCTGGCAGTGCTACTCGCAGTCAGTAACAAGGGTGGGCCACGCGGTTACGGCGACCTGGGTTCCGATCATGAACTGATCGGGTCGTGGGGAGGGGACCGGATCACTGTTCTTGGCGCTGACACCGTGGCCGCATTAGAGGACGACTCCCGGTTCACGGTGATCGACGCCCGTGTTCGGCAGGTGCTGACCGATTCCTACATGGGCGTCTACATGATCAGCCGTGACGGGGTGACCCGAGGCGACCCGGGTTCGCCGAACGCGGAGGCGGGTGGGTTCATACCGATGCGGCCGCGGGTGCCCGTTCCGCCCATGCCGGTTTCGCCTGCCTGACGGGTGGGGCCAGCCGACGGAGGCTCCGCACTGACTGTGCGCGCCTGCTGGTGGTAGTAGTGAGACGACATCATCGGCGGGGCACTTCCCCGCCGATGTCACACACGCTGGCTACCGTTGCCACGTATCGGAACAACACGCCCCGAACTACGCACGAAGGAGCCCACGATGACCAGGCCGCGACGAGTCGTCTTTCTCGACACCGAGACCACAGGACTTGTCCGCGATGCTGAACCGTGGGACGTCGCGCTCATCGCCCGAACCCCAGCAGGGGACATAGAAACCCAGCTCTACCTGACCGTGGACGAGACAACTGCTGACCTGCGAGCCCTGCAAGTCGGCCACTACTTCGACCGGCACCCGGAAGGCCACCGCGCCGGTGACGCACCGGGCACCCAGTGCACCGACCACCACGTAGCCGCGCAACAGATCGCTGCGATAACCCACGACGCCACCCTTGTCGGCGTCAACCCCGCCTACGACATGGCCGTGCTGGACCGATTCCTGACCCGCAACGGCTACCAGCCCTCCTGGGACTACCGCCCCTACGACCTGTCAGCAGTCACAACAGGTTTGGTCATGGGAGCCGGATACGACCCGGACGGGTCTCTCACCGGAGAAGGTGCCGTATTCCGCTCACACACCCTGTCCGAACTCGTCGGTGTCCCAGTCCCAGCCGACGACGAGCGACACACGGCCATGGGCGACACCCGCTGGGCCCGTGACTGGTACGACGCCGTGCAGGGCATTGCCGCGCGCGTCCGGAGCGCGTCCGCTGTCCACCACCCCAGCCGGGGGTCGGTCGTCTCATCGTCGTCGTACGGGGCGTGTGCTCGCTAGGGCCGCGCGTCCGACGTTGCCGTTATTGTGATGGGTGTCGGAACAATCACATTTCGGGTCATTCGCGGCCGGACGGACCAGAGAAGGGCACGATCATGACCGAAGGAACCACAACTGATGGCAATCACGCGCCGGAGTCGCTGCCTGCCAGCCCGCCGTTCGACCCGTTCACTTTGCCCGAGCTTTACGTCCTGACCATCACGCACAGGCACGGTTCCACCACCACGAGCCTTCACCGGACCAGCGAGGCTGCCTATGACCATCTTGCGGCGTACGTGCTGGACGAGTGGTCTGCGGAAGTCGCACATCGGGCGCCGCCGAAGTCCTTGGAGCAAGTCGATGACGAGGCGATCGCGCACTACATGGAACAAGCGCAGGAGTCGTTCTGCGTCGACTCAGCGCTCTTGATGCCCTGACCGCAAGACGGGCGGAAACCGTTGCAATGCAGCCAAATAGTGCGCCCCACAACACAGCTATACGTGTAAACTAGGCGGTGTCGGAACAACCGCACCACCTAGTAGGGGAGGCCCATCATGGGAACGATCCAGACCGTCTCACTTCTCGCCGTCGCCGTCGCACTGTTCGGCCACATCGCGATGCTCGGTGCCTCGCTCTACAACGCACGGGGCACCCGCGCCGTTGCCGCCGCTGACACCGCAGCCCGACGTACCGAAGCGATCCTCGCGACGATCCGGTGGGCCGTCGATGCAGCCGGGGCCGCCACCCCGAAGCAGACCGAAGCGATCCTCGCCGTGCTCGAACCCCTCGGCAACGACCCGGCCCTTGGCGAACACGACCGGGCCATCCTCGTGGGTGTCATCCACGCACTCAACCAGCCCGTGACGCGGATCATCGCCGCCTAGCCAGCGCCCGGTGTGGGTCACTTCCGAAGGGCAAGGAGGTGACCCACACCGGACCGTAGGGTGAGCACCACAACCACAACCGAACGAACCCACGAAGGTGCCGAATGCCTCAGTCCACGACCGTCGTCAAGCTGTCCGATGAAGAGCGCAGCCTGCTGCGTGACGCCGCGAACAACAAGGCCATCGACTCAGTGATCGCGGAACTCCGACGCACGCTGCTCAACGCACCCACCCCCGGCGATGGCGATACCCCGAAGCACGCCAAGAGCCCAGTGCGCACCCTCGCCGACACCGGCCTACCGGACCGCGACCGTTACGAGGCCGCCAAAGCAGCCCTCGGACACCGTGCCAACCTCCTGCGCGAACTTCCCTCAACCAGCAGCGGCAGCGAACTCCTCCAAACCGTCGAACGGGCCCAAGCCGTCATTGACGAAGCCCTCGCAATGCTGACCGCCTGAACAAGGCATCGTGGCCACGTTGACCGCCTGGGTGGCACTCATCCACCCAGGCGCCCAGCCCCGCAAACTCCGCATCCCACTCGATCCCGGCAGCTACCGGGCCACTATCGGCGGCCCATACGACCAAATCGCCGCCGATGCCCGATGCACGGTCTACGCCACCACCGATGACTCGCCCAACCCCGCAGCGGCCGAACTGCTGTCCGCCAACAACGTCACAGTCGCCGACGTGACCGGGAGCATCCTCATCACCGGACCCCTCACCGACGACGGATGGGGCACACCCGCCCCGGACTGGGCGACAGCACGCATCAGCGGCACTCTCTAACCGGTCAAACCCCCCTTCTGGTGACCGCTTCGAACTGATTTCATGGTGTGTGTCGGAACAATGCACGAGGCACCGGAGGAATCAGACATGGAGAAGAGCAGGACGGCAAGCGGTCGAGTGGTGCGGGTCTACATCCCCGAAACGTTCATCAACGATGCCAAGGAATGCGATCCCGACCTGTGGTCACTCTGGGAGCGGATCGCAGCACTTCCCCGAGCGCGCAGGGGAGGCGGATACGGACGATGGGCAGACCTCAACCAGGACGACGCCCGCTCGATCTGCAAGGAAGCTGAGTACCGCGCCGAGTATTGGCTCACCGACGCGTACGGCGTAGACAACGCATCGCCATCCGAGCGAGCAGCTGGGCAAGCAGCGCGGCGAGTGTTCGAAGCAATTCACCAACGGGTAGGAGGCGACGCGGAATGATGATCGAGCGCGGCGACGTCGTGCGCCTAGGGAAGACTGCGGTCGAGAAGCACTACGTGATCAACGTGTGGGGAGATGGCACCGTGCAGGTTCGCCAAGACTCCACGGGAACCGTCCGCAACGTGCGAGCCAACCGTTGCGTACTCGTGAGTGCAGTGGCCCGTCGTTGCCGCATGTGCGGAACCGAGCTGACGACTGGACAGGAGCGCTACTGCTGTCGCTCGTGCCAAGTCGGCGGACAGAACCGAGACCGTGCACGAGATAAGCGTATTCAGCGGCAGGTTGGAGGCGATGCCAAATGACCTCGAAGATCACCTCGCACATCACGATGGGCAACGGCGAGACATCTGACGACACACTGGCTCGCCTGCTCGCCACACAGCATGAGCGGGCAGTGTTCAAGGCTTCGCACCAAACGAGAGCGCCCTACCTGTGGCTCACACTCACCGTGCCGCACGGTGTCGGCGACTGCGAGGTACGGGATATGGCACGCCGCCTGGAATCAGCCGGAGCGCACGTTGATGTCCGGCAGAGTGGGAAGCGGCGATGAAATCAAGCACCGCAGTCGATCCAGTCGAAGGTCGGACTCGTGTCACCTACGGCGGACCAAAAGGCGTCACTGTCTATTGCCGTACGGAAGAAGGCAAATGGGCCAGAGAAGCATGGTTTGCCCGTCCTGGGTCTGTCGGAGCCTGGGCAGACCAGTACGGCCCGTCCTTGGCCGAAGCGGTGAAAATGACCCTAGCCATCGCCAGGGACCGATTTGAGGCCGCCAACCAGCAGGTTGAGGACACCGACGACCCCGTGCATTTGAAACACCCCGTCGACGGATACCCCCTGTGCTGGCCAATGGATCGTGATGGCGCGTTCGTCGCGACCCCGACCGAAACCGCGGTCACATGCAACGACTGTTTGACCATCCTGACCAGCGCCGACACGGCCGACGCACCCAATCAGCAAGATTTGGGCGGTGATTCGAAGTGAGCCGCGAACCGAGCTGGCGAGAGGTCGCCTTCATGCTCGCAGACCGTCTCGAACTGGCCGATCACTGCGACAACGGTCACCTGACCATCGACGAGGGCCTGGCCGTGCACTGCCCGTGCTGCCGCGACCGGGAAGCAATGCGCGTGTTCTACCGCAAGTCGGGAACGGCGCCATTCGTGGTCGAGGGGGCGTCGGTTCCGATTCACGAGATACGCAACCAGCAGGTTGAAGAAGGTGATCGCGCATGAGCAATTGGATCGATGCGCCCAAGCCAGTGGTGCAGAAGGTCAACCTTGGGATGCGCCAAGCGAGCGATGCCTTTGACCGCGCCTACTACCGGTCGGGCACCTGGGCCGACATGGACGAGAACGTGACTGCGGCGATCAACGCGCTGCGTCGGGTGCAACGGATCGCCCGCGTGCAGCGACGTATCCCCAATCAGCAGGTTGGAGGCGATTCCCGATGACCAAACGCGAGCACTCGGTCAAGTTGACGGGTGGACAGCTGCGAGTCCTCAACGACGCGCTGAACGCGCTGCTCAATGACCCGGATTGGACCGACTATTTCGGCGAACGGGATTGGGCGATGCTTGGCCGGGCTTCCGATCGACTGGGCGACGCGTGGCGCGACGCCTGCCGGGCCGAGTCCACTCCGGCCTTCAACCAGCAGGTTTCGGGCGGTGAACCACGATGAGCACCGAGACGTACGCCTACTCGGTTGACCGCACCGAAACCAAATCACTGCGCTGGGCCTTATCGGTCCCGCCGTCGCGAGTCACCAAATTTCATGCAGCACGACCCGACGACAACGGGCTCGCTCGGTGCTCGACACACATCGTGCTGAATCCCGAACGACACCGCGTCGAGACGCTGCCGGTCGCTTTTCTGTGCGCGCGATGCTTTCCCGGAGTCACCAAGCAGGTTCCGGGCGGTGATCGCTGATGGACGACAGGGCCGAATTCCGCATTGAGTTCTCAATCACTCGCCGGTTGCCAGGAGAGGACGACTTCACTGAGATCGGATTCGGGTCGTCGGGCGCGTGGTCCGACCTCGCCGCATGCACGCACATGATCGACAGCGGTGTGACCAACGGCGAATGGGAGACCGAGCCGGGACAGCCCGATCCTGCTGACGTTCTCAATCAGCAGCAGAGCGAAGGTGACCGCTGATGCCAATCGTTCGCTATGACCATCCACCGAGGCTGGTGATGCAGTACCCGCTGTGCGGCGGGTGCGACGTCGAGGTCGATTCCGACGGAGACTCGCTCGTCTGTCCTGACTGTGGGACCTCCTGGGATACGACCGTCGGAGAGGACGCGCCGGGCACTCCGTACGCCGATTGGTCTGGCCGGGACGTCGGCCGCTTGCCGCTCGTTGAAATGGGGCCGAGGGCTTGGCTCGCTGTGCATGAGATTCGCAGCGGTCAGGCCGCGGGTGGTGGCCCGTCGTGAGCATCAATCTCGTGGTGCACCACCGAATCGAGTGCAACGGAGACGGTCAGTGGCCGTGCACGGCCGCCTACGAAGCATCGTCCGTGTGCTGGGCAAAAGACACGCGGGCCGAAGCGAAGGCGCACGGCTGGAAAGTCAACGTTCCGAACCGCGATGGGCGGCGACGACTGGACTTCTGCCCGACGCACGCTGTCAACCAGCAGGGATGAGCTGACCAACGATAAGAAGGTAGGCCGTCATCGTTGTGCTGTCCGTGGATGAACGCAGGAGCTGCATGTAGCGGCTATCACGCGGTCAGGTCATTCAGGTAGTCCCAAGCGCGTTTCCGCTCCCCCGAAACGCTTTGGGAACCTCTCTCGCGCATGTCGGCACCAGGTGCTTTCATGGGATGCGTCGGAACAGAATCGAGAGGACCCGAACCATGGCGACGAACAACACCGCACAGGCAACGAGTCGTGAAGCGCAACTGGTGGCGTCCCTGAACACCGCAATCGCCTCTTTGGAGGAGTGCCGGTCATTCATCCGAGACGAGGTCGGAGCCAAGGCAACAGTGCGACACCTGACGACCACCATTGCCGAGCTGCGTGACCAGCTTGGAGTCGTCCCCACGACGGCCGGACAGGATGGACTGCGGTGAGCCAATCCACGTTCACCCCAACACCGGAACAGTCGACAGCACTCGACCTTTACCGGCAGGGGGGATCACTACGCTTGATTGCCGGTGCAGGCACTGGGAAGACCAGCACGTTGCGGCTACTGGCCGAGCACACGCCGCCTGGCCAGCGACTGCTCTACATGGCATACAACAAGGCCATACAACTCGACGCGCAACGTGAGTTCCCGCGCAACACAACGGTTGTCACGTCCCATGCTCTTGCCTACCGGGCGGTGGGGCGCCGGTACCGGCAACGGTTGAACGGGCCACGGGTGCCCGCCCGGCAGGTCGCAGACATGCTCCGGATCACTCACACGCAGAAGGTGGGTGACAAGGTGCTGCTGCCGCCGCAGCTGGCCCGACTGGCGAACCTCATGGTGTCCCGGTTCTGCATCAGCGCCGACCCTGGGCTGTTACCGCAGCATTTGCCACCAGTCAACGGGATCGCACCCGGGCCCGAGCGTGACGAACTCACAGCCCTGCTGTTGCCGCACGCTCGGGCGATATGGGAAGACTTGCAACGGCCGACAGGTCGGTTTCGGTTCGAGCACGACCACTACTTGAAGCTCTACGCATTGACGAATCCTGTTGTGGCAGAACGAGTCATCCTGTATGACGAGGCGCAGGACGCGACACCGGTTACAGCGAACCTGGTGCATCAGTGGCAAAACGCTGGCAAGCAGGTGGTCATCGTCGGCGACAGTTCGCAAGCTATCTACGGGTGGCGCGGTGCGGTTGACTCGATGGGCATGTTCAATGTTCCGAACGAAGCAACCTTGTCGAAGTCGTTCCGGTTCGGACCCTCGATCGCTGCGGAAGCGAACAAGTGGTTGACCCTGTTGGACGCCCCGATCAGGTTGTCAGGTCACACGCCGATCCCGTCTCGCCTGGCGCCGACGATGGAGCGGCCGGACGCTGTGCTGTGCCGGTCAAACATGGGTGCCATCACAGAACTGATGAAGCAGCAGACCGGGGACACCAGCACTGCGATCGTCGGTGGCGGCGCGGAGCTGCGTGCTCTGGCGAAAGCGGCCGAGGAACTGAGCCGTGGCGGCGGCACGATGCACCCTGATCTTTGCGCGTTCCGGTCGTGGGGTGAGGTCCGTGAATATGCCCAGACGGAGGAGGGCGCCGATCTGAGTCCGTTCGTGGACGTCATCGACTCATACGGGGCCGCCACCGTCGTCGCAGTCATCGACGCCTGCGTGGACGAACGTGACGCGGACGTTGCCATCAGCACCGCGCACAAGTCGAAGGGACGGGAGTGGGATCGAGTCAAAATCGCGGATGACTTCCGCGCACCGCACGGTGACGACCTGCTGGCTGCCGAAGAGCTGATGCTGTCGTATGTCGCCGTCACACGTGCCCGTAAAGAGCTAGATCGGGGTCCGCTCGGGTGGGTTGACCGCTTCTCTCAGACAGGTGCCAATGCTCCGCGACCAGCCCCAGTGGCACCAACAGCCCCCGCCCCGGTGGCTGACCAGGACAGCGGCGGGTGGCAGAGCGCATCATCAGTAGCGTCCGACATGCGCCCGGTGAAGAGCGTCTTCATCGGGGACACTGCCCGCGCCCTGCGGGAGCTATCTGCGGCTGACCACGTGACGCCCCAGCAGTGGCTGAATGACCAAATCGCCCGCGCCGCGGCATCCTCGCGTGCTGTCCGCGAGGCAGGGTAGCTCCGGAAGCTCCGACCCGAGGCCAGCGATGAGCGTGCACCGACATTGAGGGGCCCCTCACTTCTTACCCACCAATGGTTCCGGTGGGGCCCGTGGGATCAACGACCTTGTGCTGGGTCGGCGCTTCGCCGCACGCCCGAATCGTCGTCGCGTGTGTGTACGAGAACCTCAAATACCCGGGTACCAACTGTCGGCATCAGCACATAGCGTCATAGATGACAAAACAACCACAGCAAGCGATGGGAGGACAGCATGGATACGTCAGAGCGTGATGTCGAAGGCACACCTCTGCGCCTCGAAACCGTGGACTGGCGCGGAGGTTGCGGTCGCTGTGCATTCGGCTGGGTCCTCGCAGTCACCGCCGACGGCGACCCCATCGAAGTGGCGTGCGACTGCTATCAAACCCCAGCCAGCGCCCCGGACAACCTGCTGCCCGAGACAGCCCTCGTCGCATGAGCCTGGCCCACGATTCGCAAGGAGGCAACCAACGATGAGCTACACGATCGGATTCCGCGGCGACCAACACCTCGGGTACAAGCCCACCGGTATGCGTCTCAACCCGGTGACAGCACTCTCCCAGCGCATCACCGACGGCGTGTACGCCCACGAGGCCACGATGCAGTCGATGCTCGACGCTGGCGTGGACGGCATAGTCGATGGCGGGGATCAATTTCATTGGCACCGCCCTGATGCGTCCTTGATCGAGGTGGCGAACCGGGTGGATGACATGCGGGTAGCTGCCGGGGTGTGGGCGATCGTGAACTCCGGCAACCACGACGCAGGCGCCGGAAATGACATCGCCGCGACGGGAGTGATGCATCGGCCAACCCTCGGGATCAGTGCTGTCTACCCCGACCCGAGGCGTGGACCCAGTGACGGAATCGGACCGTTCCCTGGCCTGTACGAAATTCACACCAGCGAGACCAACCCGGCACTGCCGGATTCGGTTGCCATACATGTTGTTTCACACCACGGGCTGTCACGCGACCTCGAACAGCATGGTGTGAACATCGACCCGACACCGTTGCCTGGCTACGTCAATCTGTTCACCTCGCACGGTGTGTTCCACGCCGACGAACGGCTGTACCAGTGCGCGGACCCGCACGGGGAAGAGCGCCCGATTCCGGGGGAGTGGGCACTGCGCGGTTGGGACGCCATGATCCTGTCGCACTACCACACCCTCGGCCCCGTGCCCGGGTACGGCGAGGGTGACCGAGGGCAGGTTTGGTACACCGGTTCGTCTCTACGGCGCGGGTTTTCCGACGAGGCATGTGCGCGCGGCTGGGTGAAGGTCGAAATACACGACACCGGCAATGTCACCGTGACAGCGCAACCGATCTGGCAGCGTCCCCAACATGACCTTCCAGTGATCGACGCGACGGGCCTGACCGTCAACGAACTGGACGAGCGGATCACCGCCAACCTTGCCGCTGTCTCGCACCACGATCCCGAGTCGGCACGCCTGACCGGAGACGGGGGCGCCATCATCCGGCAGGTCGTCACAGGAAGCACACCCACTCAACGGCAGGGTCTCACTGGGCTGCGAGGTCGATTCGCGGCACTCAGCGAAGACGCGTCGTGGTGGGGACTCGACACCATGCGGAACGCCACATCCCGCCCCAAACAGGGGGACCGGAACCGACGTGAACTCCGAGCGAGAGTGACGCAGTTCGGGGACGAGCTGCGGACCAGAGCGGACCAGCTCACACACGCAGCTGCCGTACCGCAGCGGCTACGTGAACCCGCGCTGGGCCAGGCGACCTCGTGGGCCGACCAGATCGTGGTGGACACAGAGGTAGGGGAGAACTTCACGATGCCCGCCGAATGGGGCGTTGCGGTTGGCACTGACAGCCCACGGGACGGGGCTGACAGCGCCAACCGCAGCGAGACGGAAGACCGCGAACCGCCGGAAGCGGTACCGGCATAACGCCGACTCACCGTCGGTGGATGCCGATAGCGTGAGAGACGTCGGAACACCAACCAGCCGAAACCATCGAGCCCTGAGAAGGAGTGACCGCGCATGATCGTGCCGCGCCGGATCACGGTCCAAAACGTCCGTTCCATACCTGACGCCACCATCGAGCCCGACCCTGATGGGGTGACGTCTCTGTCGGGGAAGATCGGCAGTGGCAAATCCAGCGTCCTCACCGCGCTCGTGTGGTGCCTGTACGGCGAGGTCGGGGGCATCCCCGGCCTGCTGACCCAGGCGGACATGCGCCGACGAGGCAGCACCGAACCCGTCGTTGTCACGGTCGAATTTGAGCTTGCCGGAAGACAATTCAAGGCAGAGCGCACCTTGCGCCGATCCAAAAAGGGCAAAGAGACGGCCTACGCGGCACTGTTCATCGACGGTCAAAAGCAGCCGTCGATCAGCCCGACAAAGCTGACGACCCGGATCACTACCTACACCGGCCTCAGCGGCCGAGCGTTCTGCGGTGCGTTCTTCATGGCCCAGGGCAACCTGCCAGCACTGGCAGAGGGCACCCCATCCCAGGTGCAGGCGCTCATCGAGGAACAAACAGGAATCGCGCCGCTGACACGGCAGATCGAGACAGCCCGCGGGGAAGCCCGCGACGCCCAGACACGAGCTGATGCATTGCCAGGAAGCCTGGAAGCGGTCGACGCCGCACAAAGTGAGGTTGACCAGACACAGTCGACCGCGGAACCCCTGTGGCCCCAGCTGGACGCTGCGACGGCAGCCCATAGGCAAGCCATCACCCGAGCCGACGCGGCCCAGGCCGAGGCGGACGATCTTACGGCCCGTGCACGGGCAGCTCAGCAAGCGCAGGTGGCTGCTGCACGAGCCGAGTCGGCCCGTGACGCGGCGAAGGGACGCAGCGTAGAGATTGAGGCCGAAATTGCCTCGTTGCCAACAGAGCCCGGCACAGATGAGGGGGAACTGCGTGCCCAGCGTGACTCCCTACGGTCTGCCGTGGAGACTCTGACCAGTGCGCAAGATTCGGTCACTCGCGAGTCGAAAGCAGTCGAGACGGCACGAGCCGCCGCCGAGGCTGCCCGGGCGGCTGCCGGGGAGGCGCCAGGGTCGGACGTGTCCGCGCTGGCCGAGAAGGAGAGGGCTGCGCGAGACGCGACGGTGGCCGCACGCACCGAGTGGACCCGTTTGCAGAAGAGCATCACGGAGCTGCGG
The DNA here is from genome assembly GCF_055397625.1 of Flexivirga sp. G2. NCBI lineage: Bacteria > Bacillati > Actinomycetota > Actinomycetes > Micrococcales > Dermacoccaceae > Flexivirga > Flexivirga sp. G2. The sequence goes on along the minus strand of NZ_AP039676.1, from coordinate 87,317 downwards.
TCTCTCGCCGGGGCAGGGCACCGCTGCCCAACATGCACCCAGGAAGTTGCCGACCCGGAGTCTCTGATCGGGACGTTGACGCGGGCCTGCACCGTGGTGGAAGCCCAAGGCCGCGAAGCAGCAGCGGCAGCATCATCCGCCCAGGCGGCTCATGCGGCAGCTGTGCAGGAGGAGCAGCGACACCGCGACGCGGTGATCACCGCGCGCGGGGCCCACCAGCGGCGGGCTGAGGCGGAAGCCGCTCTCACTGCTGCCCAGGAACTGGTGAAGGATGCGACCGACCGCCTTCGAAGCGTCGCACCCGCAACGGACGGACCCCTCCCCGTTGCGGCTCGCGAACGACTCGACACGATCGACGCGACTCTTTCCGCGATGCAACGCGCTGCCAACCTCCACGCCGCCCGGGCAGCTGCCCGGGAGAGTTGGGAGAGGGCCGACCGAGCGCTCACCGAGGCTCGGAAGGACGCCGCTGCTGCGCCCAGCATGGACGAGCTGGACCGCGCCGCGACCGTTCTTGGTCAGGCCCGTGACGTCGTGCGTGATCTGGAACGTGACAAAACCGAGCTCCGGTCCAAGGTCGACGTCCTCACCGAACGGGTTCGAGCCGCCGAAGCAACACGGGATCGTGAACGAGGCTTGCTGGACAAGAAGGCCGAGGCATCCGCCGCTGCCGACACCAAACGGCACGCGCACCAAATCCTGGTCAACCTGCGCAAGGACCTGGTGGGCGAATACACCGAGACCATCTCCGACGCTGCCACTGACCTGATGGCACAGGTTGGTGGGACCACCCACGTGGGGGTCACTATCGGCGAAGACTTCATCCCACGGGTCGTGCTCGCCGACGGCACCACCATGCCGATGAGGCAACTGTCGGGCGGCGAGAAAATGCGGGCCGCGCTGTGCCTGCGGCTCGGGATCGCCGAACAGATCAGCGGCACCGGAGGGCAAGGCGCGATCTTCGCCGACGAAGTGACTGCCAACCACGATGACGACACCACCACCGCAGTGGTGGAAATGATGAAGGGACTCGGCAGGCCGATGATTCTGGTCGCCCACGCTGAGAAGGTGCAGGCAATCGCAACGAGGGTCTACACGTTTGAGAAGCGGAACGAGCACGATGGAACCACTGTGACTCGCGCCGACGCCGCGGCGGCCCTAGCGGGGGCCAACCAGCCGTAAGGAACCGTATGGGCAACGAAAAGAGGCTCGACAGCGAATTGCTGCCGAGCCCTTTTCAACCTGATTCAGATCGTTTACCGGCCTCCGCCGATAGACGAGTCTTCGAAGCTGCTGCTGCCGATCATGGCGCCTCCTTGGTCCAGGGTTGAGGGCGGAACGATTACGCGACTTGGGCGCGCACAACACTCCCAGGCCGCAGTCTACTGAGTTATACAGGGTTCGCCTAGGAACCTGAGCAGATGGCTGTCCCGAGCACGTATGCTCGCCACGATGGAAATTAGCCCGGGAGTCGTGCCCTCCCTAGACGAACGGCTGGGCCAGGCGCTGGATTTTGCCGGGCTCACCCCTTCTGCGTACTGGCGCGCTCTCTCATCGGCCGGGGTGGTGTGCACCCGCGACTATGTATACAAGATGCTTTCCGGGGACCGACCATTCCCGCCGTACCCAGTGATCGCCGCGTCCGCTGCCGCGACCGGGGTGCCGGTCGAGTGGTTCTTCGAGGTCGACGTACCCGCAGGAGGACCCTCAGAGTTCATGCGTGTCCGCGGATACTCGTCGCCAGGTCATCAGACCGACTAGACAGCACACAACAGCGAGGAATGCCGCTGGGGTCGTGACGCCACCGGGCAGAGCGGTTGCGAAAGCAGCCAGGCACATCACGAACGGCTCCATGGCGTCTGTCACGAGCACCAACAGCGCTGATGCGCGTCCGACGACTGACGTGCCGTACTCCTCTTCCTGCCGTTGAGCGGTCTGCAAGAGGTACCCCGTCATGGTTGGCCCGACGGGGCTCAGCGCGCCGCCGAGCAGGAACGCCCCGGCCATGAGCGATGGCAGATTCCAGGAGAAGGCCAGGAGCAGTCCTGCCGCACCCGTCACGACGGTGAGGGCCGCAGCTGCGGTGAGTTGTTTCCTGAGACTCATTCCTTGCAGGCGAGCGACAGATGCGCCGAGCACCATCCCGAGGCCGTACAACCCGAACCCGAACCCGTAGGCGGTTGCACTGAGCCCCAATGAGGTTGCCTTGAACGGCAGGACTACCAGGACCGCTGCCGCCGCGATCGCGCTACCAGCTACCTGTACTGCCAGTGTGAACCGCAGAAGAGGGTGGGCCCACACGAAGTGGTAGCCGCCGACAGCGTTATCAGCGGTGGTGGCAAGGCTGGGTGCATGCTCGACTTTTTTGCCGCGAGGCAGGTCGCGGGCCAAGGTCATCGACACGAGCCACGCAACGGCGATGCAGCTCGCTGCGATCACACCAAGCCAGGTGAGCCCTAGCCCACTGATCACGTATCCGCTACCCAGGCCACCGAGCATCTGTGATGCACGGGATAGCTGCCGGGAATGAGTGGTGACGGTGGTGATGCCGGGTCCGGAAGTGAACGCGGTTGGGTACGACGCCATGGCGGGGGCGTGTAGGCCGCTGATCAGACCGACCGCGATGTTCGCGACTGCGATCGCTGCTAGGGCGCCGACATTGTGGGAGATGGTGAACGCCCAGCCCACGAGGATGAGGGTGCGGATGCCGAGCGTGATGGCTGCGGTTCGGGGCTGTCCCATCTTGTCGCTGAGGGCGCCACCCGCGGGCAACGTCAGAAGCTGCGGTATCCCACTGGTGAGCAGCACCAGGCCCGCTTCGTAGCTGACGTGTGCTTGTGCAGCGATCCAACCGAGTGCCACCAGCCATGCGGTATCGCCCAGGTCATCAAACAGGACAGCGGTATAGAACCGGCCCGCGACAACCCGGCGAGGCGCTTGGGTGGTGTGCACGCGGCTGCGGCTACTTTGCTCGTGCGGTCGTGTTGTCACGGGGGAAAGGGGTGGCGTGGGTGACGACGTATACGGGCTCGGTTTCGGAGGGAACTTGTGACTTGTCCTCGCGTTCGCGTGAGGTGACAAGCCATCGAGTGACGACGTCGCGGAGTTCCTTGCTGAGCTGGAAGAGTTCGTCGGACGTCAGGTGCAGCACATAGTCGTAGTGCTCGATGGCCTCTTGCCAGTCGGCTGAGCGGTGCTCCGATTCCTCCATGGAGTCACGCAAGATGCTGGCCTGTGTGGAGAAGGTGACCCCGAGCCAACCAGCCAACGCGTCGGTCAACGCCTCTCGCTCAGTGGAGTCGTCCGGCACGCGAACCCCGCCGGGGACGGCGTGCCAGGTGGCCTGACGAGGACTGTCACCTTCGAATGTCACGAACCCGATCGAGTGCAACGCCCTCAGGTGGCGCAGTGCGCTGGACTCGGAAACGTGGATGAGGGGTGCGATTTCCCGGCCCTTCATATCGCCCAAGCTCCGCAAGCATTCGTAGGCGCGCCAGCGGAAGGTGTCGGACAGCGTCATCAGAATCTGACGCGTCACTTCCGGAGTTTGGTCGAACCGGGTGGACTCATTCACCCCGTCACCGTAGATCACTTGATGGTCCAACTCGGCGATCTGAACGGGTGGCCTTGCCTGCGCTCTCAAAGCCGCAGTGCTGGGGCGCTCGGATGTCTGCGATTACGGGTCTCGTCGGTGCCAGGAGGAGTAGCACCAAACCGCAAAGATGTATACCACTGTCTACGGCTTTACCAAGGTTTTACTGAATACATACTGTTGGAGGGGGTTTAGTGACCCCTTCTGCGGCGTAACGTACCGATCAGTGTCTACCAGGGAATAGAGCACGCGGCGCACCAGTGCCAATGCAACAGGACACGGGAGGGTCGACTACGTGACCGGGCGAACATGCGAACGGGCGACGAACAGCGCAGTCCAGCTGCCGATTCGCGACATACCCGCTGGGGGAGATTTGGTCGAGGAGGTCCTGCGTACGGCAATCGCATTGCAACAGCACCACGTCGTATCCGTGTCGCGGGATGACAGCAGTTGGCACGTGCAGGGGATCGACGCAGTTGCCCTTCGCGCTGGCCTGACCCGACTGAACGAAGAAGCGTGGCGAGGCGCCAACTCGGTAGCCGATCGGGCGCCGCGTCTCGCTGACGGGACGGTCTCGCCGAGCGACAGCCTTTGCGCCGAATGGGACCGCTACCAGCGGCTCATCGAGTGCACCGGGGCCATCGCAGCACTCATGGACGTGGACCGGGTCAATGGTTGACTGCCATCACCACAAGGGAGGAAACATGGCGGTAGAGATAGAGATGGTGCGGGCGTGTGACCCGTCGACGGAAGCGCCGCCGCTGGTTGTGCCCCGCCGAGCCGACGCCGATGCCATCGGTCACGGACGCATCCTGCCGCTGGTTGGGGGTGTCCGCCCCCATGTCTACGACGTGGTCTTCGACGGTTCTCGCCAGCGCGTGTACGCCGACACCCCGGCTGGCGCGGTGACCGCCTTGATCGACGGCTATGCCGACCTGTGGGACAAATACCGCACAACCCGGTCCGAAGTTGACGACGTCGAGTTGCGTGGTGAATCCGCCACCCCGGAACTGAGCATCCGCCAGCAGGACGCCTACTTCGAGATGTTGGTCGCCCGCACCGCGTTCGCCAACACCACCCGGTGCACCTTGCAATCCGTTGAGAACGAACGAGCCCAAGCGTGCGGTGACTGGGATCAGCTCACCGACGAAGAGCGCACCCAATGCACGGAATCAGCCAACGGCCCATCACCGGTCGGCGTCCTTGTCGACATGCCATGGGACGGCGGTGAGGGGGAACCTGCCACCATCGAAATGGGGGTGTGGGAGACCCCGCACTGCAAGCTGGTCATCAACCGCGGCGACTACGGGCTCTTCGACCCCGACGGCACGCCGGAACCCATGTCCACAGTCGGTGACGAAGACGCCAACGGTGCCGTGATCGTGGGGCCCTACCCGGAGAACATGATTGTCATCGACCCCACGAGTGACTGGTCGCTCCTGGATTCCCTGGAAAGGGCCAATCTCATCGAGGTCACCGTGCGACCGGTCGACCTTCCGGATAGCTACTACACCGACGCCGTCGAACTCGGCGACCGCATCCTCGCTGGGGAAGAGTCCGAGACAGCCACCCCCGCTGCTGCCCCCGACGATTGGGCTGGGACGAGCGACGAAGAGGACGACTTCGAAGAGCCCGTCAGTGACCCGACGAAGCACGTGTGAAACGCTCAAATATCGGGACATGGGACACAAGCTGTCCATGTTCGCAACTGGTAGTGTCATTCGTGTCGTGACAAACACCAGCCGCGCCCGAGAAGGAGAACTTCATGGTTTGTCGTGAAAACAAGGCACGCTCGGCTGTGATGGGCCTCGAAAAGCACCTGTTGGCCAACATGAACGGTGGCCGTCGCGAACCGGACCACGTGTTCCAGTCGGCGATCCACGAGTACGGGCACTCGTTCGAGGCCGTCGACAACCCGACTCCCGAGCAATACCACTCTTTCCTCGTCGGGTTCCGCCAACAGCTGGTTTCCAACCCGAACATCACTGATGCTGACAAGTTCCGGCAGTCGCACAAACAGCCCGGTCTCGTTACGCGCATCGACCAGGAAATCGAGCGGGTCCGAAGCGGTAAGGACGAGAACGGTCGACCGCTGCGACCCGAGCAGATCAACGGGGGTAAGCACTTCGCGGCCATGCAGCGTATGTCGACGCTGCTGACGCGACAGGTCACGGCCCGCAATGCCTACGTGGAGAACTACGCACGACAGACCGGCAAGTCGGTCCCCGAAGCGATGAGCCGGTGGGACGACCTGTGCTCGCGCAAGCCCGAGCAGCGGGAAAATACCCGCATCAGCCTGACCGACAACTGGCAGCAAGACCTGGCCGTGTCCGGGTTGACGTCGCAGCACCAGTCGGACCTGACACAGTCCAACGTCGCACGAGACGCAGTCGCAGTCATGGAGCACGAGCGCAAGCTCAACGTCGGCACCCTGCCGTCGAAACCGTCGATCACCGATGCGCAGCGCACTAAAGCCATCACCACCGAACAAGCCAAGGGCATGGTGAAGTGTGACGAGTGCGGCCAGTTCGGGCACGAAGGCACCGCTTGCCCCAACGGCAAGGAACTGCAAGCCCTTCACGACGCAAACCACGCCTACTACACCGCCAGAGAAGCACACGACGCAGCGTCAGTTGCCAGCCTGAAAGCGCAACTGGACGACAACGCTGACAAGAAGGGCGCGTTCGCCGCGCAGGCGAAGGCGGAAAAGGATCTGAACCGTGCAGAGCGCGACCTGGCCAAATCCCAGGCTGCGTTCGAACAGGCCCGCGGTCCCCTCCCTCTGGTGTCGGACGCCGTCACTTCCGTTGGCTATGACAAGGACACTGGCCTCTTGGAGGTGACCCGCCCCGGGTACACCCGCAAGAGCGATGGCGTGACCGTGGAGCCGAAGGCATACCTCTACCGGATGGCGCCGGACCAGTACGACGACATGATGGCGTCTGGGTCGGTAGGGAAGTACCTCGCGCAGACCACGGGCTCCAAAGAGCACGAGGCATACAAGTGGGAGAACCCGGCCGAAGCGCGCGAGGCGACCATGAAGCGGCAGTGTCCGACGTGCGGGCAGTGGGCGTCCATGACGTCGCAGCATCAGTGCCCGACCCCTGGGTCGATGGACTCCACTGAGGAAGCTCACTACCGGGAGCGTGTCAGGGTCGCCCGTGAACGTGCATCCTTGGAGCAACTGCCGGTTCAGATAGGGGAAACCACCCGCCGCCGCCGGGTGCTCGCCCAATCGCACGCGAACCTCGCGCAGGGTGGCGTCGCTCGATTCCCCGAGGTCAACCAGATGACCGCGATCCGTGGACGTGGAGAAGTCGGGGTCGGCCCCGTCACCGTGCAGTATTTGGGACAGCAGGTGACTGGCAAGGCGTACACGTGGAAGGACCCGCGGACCGGGCAGGCTTACACGACGCTCGGTCAAGTGTCCTGCACGTGTAAGCAGCGTGAGACCTGCTCGCACCGCGAACATGCCGGGAACGCGGTCGCGGCTGCGTACCGGTCACAGCGGATCGTCAACGCCACGCCGGGAACCTCGGTCATGCGTAGCCACGACGAGGGAACCGGGCAACGGCGTACGTCAGCGGTAGACGCCCCCGACGGACCGATCGCGCGCCGGTCGTACCAGCGCATCCGGCAGGACCGAGAAGAAGCACGAGGTGCGTTGCAGAAGACATGGGCGGCCCACCCGGACTACCGGGCTCGTGCCACGGCGCCGGTCGATGCCAAGACAGGTCGCCCCGTGCCCTCGCCACAGTCGTACACACCCACCAACGGAAGCGACGAACGAGTCGACACCGGGTCAGGGTTCGACACCGCCTCGGCGACGGCAGGGTTCCTGAATAGCCGTTCTGGTCAGGACAGCAGCTCGATGCGCTGGGTCGCCGTCAGTGACGGCGGCGGGTTCCGTGTCACCAGCGGTGCCGCCGCGATGGGTCGTGACGGAAAACTCACCCCAGCTGACCAGCGCGAACTTGGTCAGCTCATGGGGTTGCGTGGCCGCGCCCACGAGAAGGGCTACTACGTGGCTGACGACAACGGGTCCCGGTATGAGGCGGTGTCCCGAGCCGAACGTGGCAGTAGCGACATCCTGGGCGCCCGGTACGTTGCCGGGGCCGGTCAGGCGTACGGCCCAGAGGTCTAAACACCACCGCTGCGGCGGTAAGCGGAGTCTCTACAACTGTTGGTGGGCTCGGAACCAGGGCATGGTTCCGAGCCCACCAACAGTTGTTACCGGGTGGTCCACTAGATCAACGCAACCGCAGGGCATTACGGTGTGTGCAACACCGGCCCAATGGTGCAGGAGAATAAGTGGTGACTGTGCCTGGACACAGCCCTTTCGAGCGGGCGCTGGACGACGCCCGCTGCGGACGTGTGCGCCCGCTGCAATGGGTGCACCAAGGGACAGCTGTCCTGATCTACGTGACCGAGGTATGGGCTGTCACCACGACAGCGCTGCGGTTGACCCCATCGGAGCAAGCCCAGGTCCGGTCCGGGATAGCCCTGGTCGTGGATGGCAAACGACACCCCGCGGTCACAGTTCACGAGTTAGGGTCCACGGGCGTGTGGGTCATGAGCATCGGAACAACCCTGAGGATTCACTACCAGCAGATGCCCGAGCGCGGCACTCTGCTGATGTTGATGATTAGCCGCCATACGATCGGTGACGCGGCATCGCCGGAGTGACCCACGCGGCAAGGCAGAATGGGGCAGAGCCCGGATTCATGCTTACAAGGGAGACCCTGTTTTGGCTTCGACTGATGATGCCGCTGACGCAGCACTGAACGCGGTGCTGGGCGAAGCAGCTCCCGACGACGCCGCCGAGTCCACGGAGGTCATCCTGTCGGGAAGTACCGACGGCGCTGACACCGGTGACTTGATACCCGACGCATTCGGCGCGGGAGATGACGACGACCTGCCTCCCACCTGCACCATGGACCAGGCAGTGCAGATGACGGACGAGATGCGCGCTGGGCTGCTGACCTTCGACACGGCGCTCTCTCAGGCGATGGCGACGCGCGCGTGGAAGCGGCTCGGTTACGCCACACCGAGAGACTTCGTCCTCACGGAACTCGGCCCTGCGAAGGCCGGTGAAGTCGACGGCAAGAGTCGCGTGTCCCGTGCGCACGCGTACCGGTTGGCGCGAGTCGCTGTCCTGCTCTACGAGCTGGCTCGCCGGATAGGCGAGGAGGCATACTCCCTGGAACTTACAGAGCGTGCGATACGTGCGATCCCGGCCAAGTACGACGGTCAAATGTTGGACCGCATGGAGGACGCCTTCGCGTCTAAGGGTGGTGACCTGAACGCCGAAGACGCAAAAGACGTTGTGGACGGGGTCATCACCGACGCGCGCAAGGAATTGCACGACACCGGGGCATTGTCATCGCCGGGACAGGAACCTGTTGCCCACGCGTCGGCCGGAGACGAGCTGGCCAGGCTCGGAATGGATGACGTTGGCCCATTCCGATCAGATGACCACGCACCCAACCTTGACGACGGCGACTCACCAACCGCATCCGACACGGGGTCCGCGGATGACGGCACCGGCAGTCACGAGCAGTGGGCTGGGACACAGAGCAGCAGCGACCGCGACGGGATGCGTGAAGCGTTCACCGTCGAGTCAGCCTCGGACGACGCACTGACAGAAGCAACTGCGCTGCGTGAACTGCTCACCTGGTTCGGCAAGGTGCCAGAGTTGTCCGAGAAGCTACCAGGCATTCTGGACTCGGCGAGCAGCGACGAGTTGGCGGACCTGTCGGAACAAGCCCAACAGATGCTCGACACAATCGCTGCGATTCGCGATCACGCCGAAGAGCGGCTGTGACAGCCACCACCTCGGCCGACGACAAGGCACTCGCATAGTGTGCAACCGCTTCGGTGACCCAGTTTGCTCCGCTCACGAGCCAGCGTTGCGGACCGCAGTCGACCACGCCCGCGAGAAGGTGCTGCGACTCGCAGAACGCCTACAAACACTGGACGCCCAAACGTCCGCCGACCCACACCAGAAACGCGATGAGCTGGGGGCCCTGTACCGGCTGTGGGAAGCCCAACAGGGCGACCTGCGGTTAGAACACGACGCAGTGAATGCGCAGCTGCGAGAGGCGCAGCGACAGCTACTGGTGTTGCAGACCAGGCACGACCAGACGAAGGCTGGACTGCGTGACCTGCGCGCCATGCTTGCCGCGCCTGGGCTCTCCGACCAAGCGCGGCACCGGATCGCCGCACGCTGCGCCCTCGCGGAGAATCGCCGGGCAGCCGCCCTGGCACGGTGGCAGGGGTCCTCAGCGTGGGCTGAGAACCGATTGCATGACACGGCCGACCCTGATCGGTACATCGACCTGCTGGCGCGTCGGCGGGCCGCGGAGAACGGTGTGATGTGGCCGCCGCCTGGCGGTGCTGCCCGCGCTGGGTGGGAGTTGACGGCTGCGGCGGCAACGCTTACCGCGCTGGTGGAACGCGAATTGCCTCACCCGCAGGTGACGTTCAGCGTTCCCGAGGTCATCGACTCCCGGTACCGGCAGCCACCGCACGACGGCTGGGACCCACTGGCGGCAGCCCATTTTGTGCACCTTCCGAACCCACTGTTCCCGCCTGGCCCTGCACCACTGATGCACCAGGCCGCGCATACGGGAAAGTCGTGGAAGGTCAGCAGAGATGAGATGTGTGCTCTGCTGCGTGCTCAGGAGGGCGGGCGATTTGTTGACGACGCGGCCACCGTGCCTGTGCATGATGCTGTCGCCGGGCAGCAGTGGGTTGGTGCCCCGATTGTGGGGCCGGTCCAGTTGTTGTCCGCCACGGGCACAACATTGGGGAACCCCTGCTACACCGGGTGGGTTCTGATGCGCGTGAACGACGCACGACTGATCACCACAGACCACACCCCGGCTGCCGCCGAAGCATCGTGAGAGAGGGATACGTTATGGCACAACACGTTTCACCGGAACGAGAGCCGGTGCGACCGCTGTTTATGCAGCCACCGCTACCGCCCGGAGTATCAGCCGAGGAGGCGCTGGCTGCTGTGAAGAAGGGCGACGCGTCAGGTCAGAAGCAGGGTGCCAGGGGCAACAGCCAACGTGGCGGGCGCGGGCGGCGCAAGTAGCCGACCGACACGCCGGTCGGGGAACCGGTTTGCGCGTCAGGGGAGTGCCGCGACGGCGCCGTTGATGAACCCCGGGTCTATCACCCACATGCCACCAACGATGGTGGCGGCTGTGAGTACGGGCAGCAGAATGGCGTACTCGAAGATGCCTCCGGCTCTGATGCGGAGGAACCCCGGCAATGCGAAGTCCCACCAGCTCTTGCCGTTGACTCGCAGCGGGGCTGCCAGTGGGGCTCCCTCCCGGGTGATCATGTCGCCCAGGTCGTGCAGGATCATTCCCACGGTTACGGTGAGTCCGAGCCACCAAAAGGTCTGTCCAGCAACGTGATCGGTGGCCATCCATGTGAGTGCGGCGGCGACGGCGGTGACACCGATCCACCCTTCCCGGGCCGCCCAGTCGTGCATGAGGCCGCGCAGCGCGAGGGACAGCATGAAGAACAAGACACCGAGCACAGCCCAGCGGCCGAATGCGGTGGTGAGAGCGGTTACCCCTGCCCCGGACGTTATTGCGGCGAGCAGGGTGTGAGTGAGCTTGCGGTGCCCATCGTTGGACGGCTTGTCTCGGTTGGTGGCCGTCAGGTGGTAGAAGCCGAGAGACAGGCCAGACACGAGGTGAGCTAGGCCGATGGTGATCGGACCCATTGACCGGGCCACAGTGGATGTCGGAGCGTCAATATCCGGCAGCAGTGCTGACCCGGCGCAGACCCCGGCCCCGACGAATGTTTGCGTCGGGGTGAGTGCGTGGCCGGCAGACGCTGCGAATAAGCCTGCGGTGCCGAGCCAGACTGCGGCCCCGGACATGGCATGCGTCGGTCCCATCACCATGAGATGAAGTCCTCTCGCGGGTCAGCTGCCAGCGGCGCCGTCGAATAGCTGCCCGAGGAGGTCGACCAGCTTGGGGAACCATCGGTAGGTCACGTCTGCGACAGCGTCCACGAACGAGGTGATCATTGTTCCGACGCCCCCGTTGCTAGCGTCGTTGTATCGGATTAGGCCACGAATGACGCCGATGACGATGAGGAGCCCGAAGAACCCCGTGACGACTCGTTTAACCATGGTTGTCTCGTTTCATCGACCGGTGGTCGGGTGAGTGTGAGGTGTCGGCAAGGGATTGAGCGATGGCACCGGGTGGTTCTTCTTTGCCTTGTCGGACAGGTGAGTTGCCCAGTGAACGGCGTCGTTCATCGTGGATTGCGCGTTGCTGAACCAGTGCGGGTCCCAGATCGCGGCACCCTTACCGAGCCACCGCCAAACACCGAATACAAACCCGATCATGATGAGGATGCCGAAGACGCGGACAACGGGTCCGGTGACACCGCGTCTGGACCGTCCACCGGACAACCCAAGGGGGTCTCGTCTGCTCATGCGGCCCATCCTCGCACGGCTAATGGGTCACCTACCGAGATGATGGCGTATGAGCGTCGTAACAACCGCAGTATGAGGCGATCCTCAACGAGAGGACCAGGTTTCACCCGTGACTGCCTCGTAGCAGGCGTCCCGCAACTCGTCCCGGACAGGCAACGGTTGAGGCCACCCATCGGCGTAATCGGGGACATCGGCACCGTCAGCGACCAACAGCAGGACCGCGGCGTGGACGATGCCCGCGGTGCCAGAAAAAGTCCGTAGCGCAGCATCCAACGGCGACGTGTTCCCTGTTCCGGGTCGGATCACCAGCAGACGGTGTCTGGCCCGGGTCGCGCCAGCAGTGGATTGCACGAGCCGACTGGCCATCCTGTTCACCAGCTCCGCAAGTTCGATGTCACTCTCGGTGGCGGACCCCACGGTGGTTTCGACCTGTGCGACGGCGAGGTCAGTCAGCGCGCCGGAGAGCACGTCACTGTCTACGGCGTCCGAGAAAGCGCCGGGAACGCGGAAGACGACTCCGGGTGCGGTGGGGCTCATGGTTCGATCAGGTCGGGGTGGACCCACTGTTCTTGGTCGACGTCGAACGTGATCGGTTGACCCTTGTTCGGTCCGCTTTCCGGGATGCGGGTCATTGTCTCGGTTCGGGTGATGCGCTGCCAGCCGTCGGCTTCCAGCCGTGCCGCCACCCGGGTCTTGACGCCGGTGAGGTGCACGGGCGGGCCCGTCGGGTTATCCGGTGTCGCGATCACAGCGTCCACTTCCTCGTCGTCGTCGGGCAAGTAGTACGTCTGGAAGACGCGCTGCTCTCCGGTGTCGGTGACGAAAATGCCGCGCCCAATGGGGGAGCCGTCTTCGAGCAAGTCCGACGCAAGGGTGTTGCCGAGCACCTGTTGGGAGGTCGTGGGGTCAAGGACTCCGACGGCGATCTTGTTCACCAGTTGTGCCCGGAGCGCGGTGCCGATGTTGTCCTTGGACGGCTTCTGCGCTGCCATGACGATGTTGACCTCCATGGCCCGGCCGAGCATCGCGATGTTTTCCATGTCGGTGCGGGAAGCGTCTTGGTATTCCTTGGCGTCCTTGTCCTTCACTGGCGTGTATGCCGACCCGCCTTCATCGAACATGATCAACAGCCGCTTCGGCACTTCCTCGATCCCCATGGAGTCGATCTTCCCGTCCCGGATGGCCTTCCGCAGCGCCCGCAGGTTACGAACACCGGAGAATGCACCCAGGAGGTCCTGGCGGCTCTGCATGCGAGCCATCGCTGTCTTCACGGCCTCCGCAATCTCCTCGTGAGCACGGGTCGCGTTGGTTGGCGCGTACGTCAGCACGTTGGGGTAGCCACCAACCCACGTGAAGTCGGTGACCTTCGGGTCGACCATGATCATCTCGAACATGTCCGGGTTCCACAGGACCCCGAACAGGCAGAGCGTCAGCAGCACCGACTTGCCCTTACCGGTGGACCCACCCACCAGGACGTGCGGCGACTTCGACAGGTCCACGTAAGGCCGGTACCCGCCCTTCGCGGGGCCAATGTAGATGCGCCCGTCACGGAACGCCTTGTTCCACTCCTCGAACTCACGGGTGCCCGGCTCCGGGAACGCCACAAACGATGGCAGAACTGGCACGGCGGTGACCTCACACTGCCCTTGCGCGGGGCTCCACTCGTACCGCCAGTCGTTGGTGTCGGTGAGGCTGTCGAAGTGCGCCTCGAACGCCATGCGCGTGTCGGGCTGGGACACGTCGACCGTGCCGAATCGGACCATCGCATGGCGGGCACGCGCGACCGTGACAGCGGCGCCGGTGTCGCTGGCGACCTCCACCAACGCCCATGCATCGACTTCAACGTCAGGTGGCTCTTGCCCCCGCTTCGGCGGGAACTTGTCCTGCACGACCTGCCGCAACCGGTGAAGCTCTCGCTTCTGCAATGCCTGCTCATGCCGGGTGGGTACCGCGTCGAGAGTGAGAGTTGTCGACGCACCAAACGACCAGGTCGGCAACCACACACGATCCGGCCACTGCTGTTCCAACGCCTGGTCCAGCGCCCGCTCCAACGCGTACTGCGCCATCGGCGCGGAGAAGTCAGCTGTGCCCATGTCGATCTGGATGCGGAACGGTGTGTTTGCACCGGATTTCGCGTCCTCCGGCAACCAGTCCAGCACCTCGACTGTGGTGTTTTTGGCCGCGGTCCTATTGACACGATTGACGGCGCCAACGGTCACGTCGCTGATCTTGCGGGCGGTGATCTTCCGGACCGCTTCCGGTGATCCGGACGGCTGCCCGGTGATGGTGAGCAGGCCGGGAGTTGACCAGTCGTACGTGAATATGAGGCCACGTTGGACACGGGAGTCAAAGGTGGACTCCACGTCGTCGCGGAAACGCGCAGACGACGTGTCGTTGGAGCCGGTACCGACAGTGATCACGGATGGGGCGTCGGGGCGACCCGCTTCCTCGGGGTCGGCCCAGTCCACGTCCACCGTGGTGGGCTCTTGTCCGCGGCGGGTTGGCAGCGCTTGGTGGATGACGGTCTCAACCCACCGGCGGGTCTGTTGCCGTGTGACCCGGTCGTCGTCAGCTGTGGTGACCTCGTAGGAGAGCTTGCCGGGGTCGTGGACGAACACGACCGCAGAGCCTTCTTTCAGATGGGGTGTCAGTGCGCTCTCGACGGACCGTTCCGCTGCTGCTCTCCCGGTGGGTGATCCCGCAGGGGCATCCGCGGAGTAGAGGATCGCCCCGGCGCGTGGTTTCCCGGCACCAGACCAGCGGGCAACGGGCGCGAGTGTGCTGGGGTCGATCGGTGCGTTCCGGGTGCTGCGTGGGTGCCGGAAGGCGGTGGTGGTGGTAGCGACCAATGCTTCCAACGTCTTCCGTCGGGCGGGAAGGTGGCGGGCAGCGCGCCCGATCGTGTAGATCAGCCCGAGGACGATCACGGCTGTGACCGGTTCCCACCATGCGGGGTGGGTGACAGCGGTGGCGATGCAGGCTGCCAGGACGATCCAGTTCACGAGGACGTGCGGTAGCGGTTTCGCTCCGAACACTCGGTGGGTATCGGTACCCCAGGTGAATCGGGCCCAGGCGGCTGCCCGGCCACCGAGGGAGGCAGCAACTCGCTTCCCGAGCGGAGGACGACGTACGACCACGGCTAGTGACTCCTGTCCTGCGTTTTGCGGGTGACTTTGCCAGTGATGACACGGGCCTTTGGTTGACGAACAGTGCCCGAGATGGGCACGGGGCGTTGCCGATCGGTGGATTGCCGGACGGGGAGTGGGTCGCGCACCGTCTGGCGATGGTCTCGGCGCGCGTCGCGGGTCGCTGCGCCGCGGCGACGCCCGCTGGTGCGCCGCCGTCCGACCAGTGCTCGTTTCCGCCACGAGCGTCGTGCGAAGACCGCCGCGACGATGATGATGGCGACGGCCGCAACTACTGCGTTGCGGACGATGTTGTACTGGGTCCCGAGGGCTTCCTGCGCCTGTGCTGTTGACGTTGCCTGCCCGGCAGGGGCGTGTGATCCACCGATGATGGACCAGGCCACAATCCCGGCAACAACGAACCCTGCGAACATCCATGCCCCGGCCGCCTGGCTGGGACGGACACCCTCTTCGCGGATTTGAGTGCCGACACGTGCGCAGACTTGCAGCAACGCGATGACAGAGCAGCCGATCGCTGCCCAAGCTGTCCAGAGGCGGGACCACCCACCTGGGGTGGCTGCTACGGCGACGAGCACCCACCCCAACGCGTAGAGAGCCTGGCGGAGTCCGGCCGCGAAGTCGCCGCTGATCGCCCAACTGTTCTCACCGACTCGCACCGGTCGTGCGCCTCGGCGCAGTGACTGCGTCAGGTGACGTCCGGCCACTAGGAGCAGACCAGCAGCGAGGAGGATTCGGACGACGTTCATGCCAGTTCCTGCCTGCGAGTGGTGGGCGCCCACACGGTGAGGGACCCATCGTCGCGGATGGTGGCGAGCCAGCAGTCGTTCCCATGCGGCCCGACGACGCCATCCGAGTCCGTGGTGTTCGGGGTGGCTGTGACCCAGCACCTGGGATGCGATCCTGCCGGGATCAATCGACCTGCCTGTATGGCGGCATCATCGAGCGACACTGCAACAGCGTCAGCGACCACTGCCGGAGCATCGTCGGAATGTGAGCACCACACCTGCATGGTGAAGGTGACCGGCGCGAACATGAATGACCTCTCCAACAGGCGGTGGCAGCAACGGCTGTGTGCTGAATGCCCAGTTTGGCAGTTGGAGTGGGTCACTCGGTTTCGGTTGGCTGTGAGGCAGGTCCGACAGGTCGAGCAGTATGTGGACGGGTGCATGTCCTGCGTTGCCCCAGCTGGGTTGCCCCGAGCGTCGAGGATCGCAGTTCGCCAGCCGACATCAGGGGCGTCGGAACACACGACAGTGCCCACCCTCCGATTCGGCGGGTGGGCACTGCACTTGCTGCGAGGCAGCCTCTGAGGACGCTCAGAACGGGGGTTCGTCATACGACGACGTGCTACCGCCCCAGCCTCCACCCTGCGCAGCACCGGCAGCTGCGGGCTGCGGCTGGGCCTGCTGTTGGTTACCTCCCCAACCACCGGCAGTCTGCGGGGCGGCCGACCACTGATCAGTGCCTCCCGCGGCGGCGGCGTTGCCATTGCTGGCGCCATTGCCGCGCTGGACCTTGGCGACCTTCGCGGTTGCGTAACGCAGGGAGGGGCCGACCTCGTCCACATCCAGCTCCATGGTGGTGCGCTTCTGGCCGGTTTCCTTGTCGTCCCACGAACGGGACTTCAAGCGGCCGGACACGATCACGCGTGCGCCGCGAGTCAGCGACTCGGCGACATTCTCGGCCGCCTCCCGCCACACCGAGCAGCGCATGAACAGCGTCTCGCCGTCCTTCCACTCGTTCGATTGCTTGTCGAGGAACCGGGGTGTGGAAGCCACCGTGAAGTTCGCGACGGCCGCCCCGGACGGTGTGAACCGCAACTCCGGGTCCTGAGTCAGGTTGCCGATGACCGTGATCGAGGTGTCTCCTGCTGCCATGATGAATCCTTTGCTGATCGGTGTGTGGTGATCGGGTAGGAGGACGGTTCCGCCTGACCCGCTCCGTTCTGTGGGTGTGTTCTGATGCCTCTGACGCTACTAGCTGGCTACGACATTCAACTGGGGTTGCTCCCAACCCGCGTTCGGCAACTCCGAAGGAGGAGAAGAAACCGTTGCCGCGCCCCGGGTGGCAGCCAACATCTTCTTGGCGGCTGCCGCGTCCTTCCTCTGCTGTCGCAGCCTCTTCCGCTCCCGGGCGATGGCCTTCTTTGCGCGAGCTTCGTGAGCGGCGCGCTTCTCACGTTTGCGGGCTTCCCGGTCGGCCTGGCCCGTGGTCAGCCGAGTGTCGGGTGCCAGCCGGGCGCGCTCCTTACGCATCTGGGCGTACTGGGCGCGCAGGGTCTCTTCATCCGGGGCGGTCGTTTGCGGTGCCGACTGGGCCTTCGCGCGGCGCTTCTCGGGGTCCGCCAGGTACCGTTTCACTGACGTCGCGGAGCAGCCAACCATCTCCGCGATCTGCGCCCGGGTAGCTCCCGGGTTGTCGTGGATGACCTGGTCCATCAGCGCGTAGTCGACCTCCTGACCGTGCGAGGGACCTTCACCGTTGTACTGACCGACTTCCACAGACCGCTGTGTCAGATTCATCGCATCGCGCAACGCAACTCGGTCGGAAGGCGTTGTGCCTGCAACAAACCCAGCGGTGTCGGGACCTACCAGCGCATCGGAAAGACACTCGATGAACCGCGGGCACCGCTGCTGGCAGAGGGTACGGGCACGTTCTTGGGCGATCCGGCCCGGATGCCGGTTCGCCGGGTCCAGTTCAACCAAGTAGAGGTGCGGGTCCTGGACGCACGGAGTCTGATGACTCTGTGGCTGCTCGATGCTCGCGGCGGGTGCCTGCGTACGCGCCCGGGCAGATGCTGGGATGCGCTGCGTCGTGGTCGTACTCATGACTGTGCTCCTGTGTGTGGTGACGGTGCGGGTGCTTCGAGTCCGGGTGCTGCCTGGTGAGGGCGGACTCGTATGACGATGCCTGGCTCGTGCAAGGCATCAGGGTGGTCGTGCAACGGTCGGGGATGGGTCTTCCACGGGAACCACGCCGTGATGCGCATGTCGGAGGCCAGGACGCGGAACCCGGTAGTTGGGCACAGTGCGTCCCCGATCGCGCGCTGCAACTTGTCGAGGTCGCGGTAACCATCAGCAGCGACCGCCGACCCGGTGGGTGCCGACTTCGGTAGCGGCACGGTGAACGTAGCCGCGATGTGAACGGCAGCGTTCACCGGCACCCAGTCATCCCCGACCTGATCCTTCGAAGCCTTCGTGATCGCGCGGCGCCACTGCTTCAACTCTTTCGCGTTGTGATGTGCTGCCACACCGGGTGCGACAGCGTTCATGGAGCCCTGCGACTCGGGTTTGCCGAACACGACTAGAACCAGCTCGTTTTCGGGCAAGGTGGCCAACCCCCCAAGGTCGCCCCGTTTCGTCCCGTCTCGCCGAGAGCGGCCTGGGCGAGACGGAACGGCTTGCGACAGCGGGTGCTGACAGAACGGGCAGGCCGTGTTGGTGGGACGAATCAATCCGCCGCACTTGGTGCAGATCACGTGCGACCCGGAACTGATCAGGTCCTGCGCTGACACAGTTGAGTGAGACATCGACATCAGCTCCGGTCAGCCCTGCTGGGTTGCCATGAACGCGGCTCGGCCTTCGTCAACGAAGGTCGATGCGGCGGCTTCCCAGCCAGACAGAACCGGCTCGAACGAAGCCGCCGGGATGGTCTCCAACGTGCTGGCCCCATCGAACTTGACAGCCAGCAGCGGACGAACGTTGGCCTCGTGCTCAGTCATGTTCGTCGCGGCCAGCAGCGACCGGTACCGCTGGACCAGGGCCGGGTCGTCGGCAACTGTGGCTGGTGCCTGCGCCGGTTGCGCCGGGGGAGTAGCCGCAGTTGCGGACTCCTGTTCGCACTGCTGGTCTTGGGGACCGGAACTGGTGGTCGGGGCCTGGTAGTTCGCGCCCGCGTTTGCGCCAGCTCGGGTGGCCGCTGCCTGGTACAGATCACGGGCACTGGCCGCGACCCCCTTGACCCAGTCGCGCCATGTCGTCTCGTCGGCGGGCAGTTCATGGCCAGGGATGGACGTAACGACGAACTTCACCCACTCCTGAGCTTCGAAGTGTGATCCTTCGGACCGGTCGGCTCCGCCTGCAACATGGGACTGGGTGGCATCGGCCGCCCACAGCAGCATGTCGGCGACCTTCCATGTCACGGAGAGGTCGGTGTTACCCCGGTCGGCCAGCAGCTTGGTTGCCTCACTGAACGCGATGCGCTCGTGCCGGACCACGTAGGACGACAAGTTGAGCGACCCGTCGTAGTTGGTGGCGTACCACGGCTGAGCCTCACCAGAGCGGCGTTGCACGGGGGATGCCGGTGTGGCGCCGGTCCCGGTAGGCGGTGCGGCAGTGGTGTTCGCAAGCATGGGCGCCAGTTGGGCTGCGAGAGCTGCAATGTCGATGGTTCCTCCCCCTGCGGCACCAGGTGCACCAGTCACGCGGGTGATTCCTCCGGCGTACTTCATCCACCCGGCCGGGGCGCGAGTGTCGTCGTGGTTGCGGCGCATCGTCGCCCACTCGGCAGGATCGGTGACACATTCGTGGCTGAACACCAGCGCGCCCGGGTTAGCTGCGGGGGCTACGGCTGCGACGACTCCTCGCGTGTTGCCGAGTGCCTCCTGCGGCGACCCTGTACCGCCGGGCTCCGAAGCGCCCATCAGCTGCCAAATCGGGGCTGTCAGCTCGATCGGCTGCGATCCCTTCTTGGTCTTGGCGCGGCGGATGTTCTCCAACACGAGGCAGACCGGCTCCTGCCGCTGGTGTGCGACCTTCAATACTTCGAGAGCGGGAGACTCTGCGGCGTTGGCGGAGAAATCGTGGGTGAAGTTCTCGACGCCGACGCTGGACGCGTCGAATTTCACGGACGCGTACACGAACCGCTCGCCGCGTGCCTCACTCTCATTGATCTTGAGGTCCTTGACCAGGACGGTGGCGTACTCACGGACCTGCACACTCGCGCGGAACGGGATGGTTTCGCCCGTGTCACGTGCGATGTCTCGGTCGCGGCGGTCGTACGCAATCCACGTGGCCTTCTTCTCCGGCGGCTGGTAGGACCAGTCGGCGGGAGGCTGCGGAAGCTGCTTCGCCCGGGTTGAGGTAGTCATTGGGTTGCTCCTTCTACGTGGTCGCGGAAGTGTGTGTGTGTTTGATCCGACGCATATGACTGTAACGCCTCACACAGCGTGCGTGTACCCACGTTTTGGGTGTGTTCCGAGCTGCTGTCACCGCACGTTCCGACACCTGGGACAGTATGTGCACCGAAACGCGGCGTGAGTTGTTGCAGCGATCACTGCCCGCGACGCCTATCCTGAGGAGGACGGAACGTCCCCGGCGCGGCCGGGGACAGCATCACGCCTTGAAAGGGACACCTCACCGTGGCTGACACTCGACAGATCGCAGAAAAGATCGCCTCTGCGTTGAACATGCCCGTGGCGGACGTCGGGAAGGTCCTGAGGACCGAACACAAGATCGTCCAGGAGACCGTGCACAGCGGCGAGAAGGTTGTCCTCACCGGTTTCATGACGGTCGACCGGACCGCACCGAAGAGCGGTAGTGACGGCGCCCAGGCGGTCTACGGCGCGAGGTTCACCCCCGGGACAACGTTCCGGCGCCTCCTGCATGGAGAGTCTGTGAACCTGGCCGTTACTGCACCGGCCAAGCGAGTTACTGACGCGAACCGCATGCAGCGACGTCTCGCCACCAACACTCCGGTGAAAGCCACCACGAAGAAGGCAACCGCCCCAGCAGCGAAGAAGACTGCGGCGAAGAAGGCCGCCGCCAAGAAGACGACCACGAAGAAGGCTACTGGCGCTGCTGCTGCGTCGAAGAAGACCAGCACCACCAAGACAGCGACGGCTGCCAAGAAGGTGGCAACCACTCGGCCCGTCGCCAAGAAGGCCACGGCGAAGAAGACCCCCGCCAAGAAGACCAGTACCCCCAAGAAGACGACCCCGGCAAGGAAGACGACTGCGAAAAGGGCTGTCTCCAAGAAGACGACGAAGCGCGCAGCAGCGAGGAAGAAGTCCCGCTGATCCAGCTCCGGATGTTCCGATAGAACGACTACTGGCCGCAGTGACCCACTGCGGCCAGTACCGTTTACCCCGAAGGACCCCACAACCTGCGGCGGAAGGACCCCACCAGCCCATGTCACACGATGTTGACGAACGGGTCATCCAGGACGGGATGAACGACCACGTCACCGAGTCGCAGCTCATCGGTGGGTTGATCAAGAACCCCGCATCCATCCCCACAGTGATCGCGACGGTCCCTACTGACGCATGCACTCACCCGATCGCTGAGGCTGCGTTCAACACGATCATGTCGCTGTATGGTGCCCGCGGCGCGGCGCCAACCCTCAGCGATGTCCGCCAGGAACTCATCACAACTCACCGGCTGAATCCGGGGGATGTGGCTGCGTGGCTGCACACCGCCACGACCGAGGCGCCCCTGACCGATGACGCAGTCATCGAGGCAGGTAGCCGTGTCGCCGACCTGCACGCCAAACGGATGCTGCACGAAGGTATTACGCGGGTTGCAAAGATCAACGGAGACCCTGCAAGTGGCAGTCTCGACGCGATAGCTGAGGCCGAAGCAGTGCTCACCGCGCTGCGAGTCGGTGGCCCCGCCAACGACGCAGTGCACGCTGGTCCAGACGTACTCGCCTCCGCGTTGGAATCAATCGGCGCAGGACCCTCCGAGTCGCCCTTCATCAAGACCGGGTCAGTCGACCTGGACAGGGTCATGAACGGCGGTCTCGAACCCGGTCGCGTGCTCGTAGTCGGCGCCCGACCGGGTGGCGGTAAATCAGTCATAGGAAGCGACCTGGCCCGCGCCGCACTGCGCGACAACGCAGGCGTGGTCTTCGTAACCCTCGAAATGGACGGGGAAGAGGTGATGATGCGCATGCTGTCCGCTGAGGGCGGGATCAACTCCAAGTCGCTGCGAGCCCGAAACCTGACCGAGGACGAGTTGCACAAACTGAGCAAGGCCAGTTCTGCACTCCCGTGGGACAACCTCACCTTCATCGACCGGCCTGGTATCACCGTGGAAGTGCTGTCGTCGTTAGTTGCTCACCAAGTCGCCAAGTTCCGGGCTAACGGGATCGAGCGAGTGCTGGTGGTGGTCGACTACGTACAGATCATGGGGGAGTCGCGGGTTCGACGAGATAGCTCACGACAGCAAGAACTGGGCCACATGATGGTCCAGTTCAAGAACCTGGCCCGCCAAACGAAGACTTCCGTGACGTTGCTCGCCCAGGTCGGACGAGGTGGCGAGTCACGGCCACCGACCATGTCCGACTTCCGTGAATCTGGTGACATCGAGAACAACACCGACATCGCGATCTTGCTGCACACGCCATCTCAGGTTGACCCCGAAGACCGACCGGGAGAGACCGATTTCATCTTCGGCAAGAACCGGGCAGGAGAATCCCACATCACTGTCACTCGCACGACTCAGTTCCACTACTCCCGATTCAAGGACTTTGCGGCATGAGCGACAGCACCCCACCGGTTGACGAGGCACCCGTCGATGAAGTCACGGCGATTGACGCTGAACGGTGGGAGGTCGACCCGGCTTCGCAAACCCTGTGGGTGATCGGCGGCAACACCGCGACAGCATTGCCGCTCGACGCGGACATAGTCGACGCCATCCTGCATGTTGCAGACGTTGAACCCGCACCGGCACCGGCCTACTACTCCGTCGAAGAAGACGAAGACGACGAGTACGTCGAAGAGGACGACGAGGACCGCCCTGACGTCTTCTCCAAGGAGACGATGTCGCGAGTCTCCGGCTGGAAGACAGCGTCGGCTTACTGGGACGGGATCGACTCGAAAACCCGGAACATCATCATCGGGGTGCTCGTCGGCCTCGTCATCCTCGTCCTGCTCATCCAAGCCTTGAAATGAGCGACCTCACCACCGCGCTCAGGAACGCACCCGACGGAGAACGACACATGACAAACAACGCATCGCAGACCGGCTACTACGACTCCAACAATCAGTGGCAGGACGCCCCAGCTCCGACAGCCACCGCCAACCCACAGGCGAACCCGGACGGTATGCCGCAATTCGACGGCGGCTACTACACAGCCGACGGCCAGTGGGTGGAGACCGGACACCAGAGCCACCCAGCCGAGCCTCGGCAGCCGCAGGCGAACCCGTGGGTGCCGCAACGCCCTGTCCCGCGCGGTGTAACCGGCGACGGTGCACTGCACACCCGGCAGGAAGTGCGCGCGGCGCGTATTCCCACCAACGGGTGGCGTGGGTTCGTCTACCGGGCGACCGGCGGCAGCGTGAATCCTGGCCTGTCCAGGAAGCAGATGGAGGCGTACCACGAGTTTCTGCGCACTCGGATCGACGCTCCGGTCGACGTGCACCGGATCACCGTCAACAGCGCCAAGGGCGGCATCGGGAAGACCACCATCATCATCGCGCTCGGCACGGCATACGCGATGCTGCGCCGCGACCAGGCAGTCGCTGTGGACGCCAACCCCGACATCGGAACTCTCGCGATGCGGGTCGGGTTGGAGAAGGCCACCACGATTCGGGACCTGCTGACCAATATCCAGTCAGTGAGGTCGGCGAACGACTTGCGCGCTTACCTGTCGCAAGCACAGTCCCGGCTCGAAGTGCTCGCTGCGGAGGACGACCCGGCACAGATCAGGGCGTTTACTCCCGAGGAGTACCAGGTCGTGCAAAACGTGCTCGGGACCTATCGCCAGATCATCCTCTCGGACACCGGAATCGACATGACCGCACCGGTTTTGGACGGAATCATGGCGTGGACTGGGTCCCTGGTGATCGCCTCGAACACGACCCCTGACGGGCAGAAACTGACCCGGCACACTCTGGACGCGTGGGAGACGCGGGCGCCGGATGGCCACCGGTTGGTTTCGAACTCGGTCGTGGCCGTCACGCTCCCTTCCGGGAAGTTGTCCAAGCAAGACCAGGACGATGCGGTCGCCGAGTACAAGGACCGCGTCGGGAAAGTCGTCTTCATCCCGTTTGACCGGTACCTCGACCGTGGTGGCCGCGCAGAAGACGGTGGTGTGTTCGTGTGGGACCGCCTGGCACGTGCCACGCAGGATGCCTACCTCGAACTGGCTGCCGCTGTAGCGGACACGTTCCCGCCGCTGCGCTGAGGGGCGCGAACAGCTCGTGGCCGACCAGAGGTACACCCCGTGTCGGCACGAACGCCTGACGCTGCCGAACGCGGTCAGTCGACAGGGACGCCATCCACGAAGTAGTGGCCGCCCCAGGTGCCAGACAAGCGTTTGCAGACCGGGCCATCGGCCGAGGCCACCGCGGCGGCATAGCAGTCGGCCGCAACGGGGCAGAGCGCACACCACGACTTCGCGACCGCCTGCTCCTCAGGTGATGCGTCGGCGTCGAATGCTGTGGCATCCAACGCTTCCAGGCAGGCAGCGGCACCGTCGACCAACGGTCCCGCGGTGAGCAACCTGAGCAGGTCCTGGGCAGTCGCCGGGGCCGCGATGGTGGTCATGACGCCACCTTCTGGCTGATGAGAGCGGACCGGATCGCCGTCGCGGGGTCGGAGTAGTTCACGCGGGCGCGCACCCCAGGTAGGAACACCTGAGAGGTGGCTGCGGTCGGCACCTCGTACAGGTCATCCCCGTCAGGGGCGAGCCCGATCAGGGTGAACGCGATCATTGCCTCGGTGTCGTTCTCCTGTGCGTGCCCCTCGACGGCATACCGCTTGCCGTCGTAGGAGAACTGGACACGGGAGTGGTCAACGACCGTGGCTTCCCCGTGGAGGGCTAGGACGCCGCTCAACGTGATGGCAAGACGGGTGGGTTGAAACGTGACGCTCACGGTGCTGCTCCCTTCAAGTCGATGGTGCTTCCGTCGCGACGTGTTGTTGCGACACCATTGACATTAGGTGCAGTCGGTGTGCTGTGGTAGCCCCGTTTTCAGGGGAGCGTTTACCGGTCCTTGGATGGCGCGGCGGCCGTCATCAGCGGTGCGCTGGCAATTGCTTTGGCGAGTTCACCAGGCAACTCGTCCAGGTAGAGGCCGGTGGTCGCAATCGACGCGTGACCGCACATTTGGGCGACGACCTTGACGTCCCACCCGCTCGCCAGCATCGCTGTGGCGGCGGTATGGCGTAAGCCGTGAGGCGTCACTTCCCGCTCAATTTTCCCGGTCTGGGTAGCCACCCGTGCTGTGGCTTGTGCCAAGAGTCGTTGGACGTCACGTGGGGCAAGACGGTTGCCGCGGCCGGTCAATAGAAGCGCCTTCTCTGCGGCTTTCGTGCGCGCGGGAGGCCGCTGCGCCAGGTAGCTGTCCACCATTTCCGACAGCATCGGGGACAGCGGAATGGTGCGAGCGTGCCTACCCTTCCCGATGATTCGCCACCGGTACCCGTCACTGGACGGGCCCAGATCGGTCGTGTCGGCCGAGCACAGTTCGGACACGCGAGGCCCGCACACGGCGAGAAGGTGCAAGATCAGCCGATCACGCTCTGCGTGGCGCTCGTGGGGGCGACCTTTGGGGTCATCCGGTGCGACCCCATGACGGAGGAGGTCGGCTGCCTGCTCCAAGCTCATCGCAGTCCGTGCCGCACGCAGACTGCCGCGATCCGGTCTAGCAGGCTGCATCGCCGCGTCTGGCATAGGCGAAAGCTGCACGAAGCCAAGGCGTTCAGCTTCACGGAAGAACCGATGCACCGACTCCCAGAACCGGACGGTCGCGCCCTCGCCCCGGCCTGGGCGATCACCCTTGCGGGACGGGTCGTTAAACCGGTGATCCCGGTCGGCCGAGAAGGCTGCGATGGCCTTGTCCACCATCGTGTGGTCCACGTCGTCAGCGACGACTTTCTCCCCGACCAAGCTGACGAATTGACCAAGGTCGCGGCGGTAGTTGTCTACCGTCCGGGGCGACAGTCTCTTCGCCCGCACCTTCGCGGCGCACTCATCTAGGTAGGTGTCCACTGCATCGCCGAGAGGGATGCGTTTGAACTCGCGCGGGGCAACCACGACGTCACCGTATCCCACTGGTTGGCCGGTACACGTATGACACGACGCGGGTGGATTCCGCGTCTTATCTCCACCCTCAGGGCCGCGCTCCACCACCCTGCCCCTGTCGGTGGTACCCACTACCGTGACTGGCGTCGGAACAAACACGACCCGAAACGAGGAACCAACATGCACCCCCTCATCGAGGCACTTACCGCGACAGACACAGCTGCCGAAGGCGACAGTAACGACACGGAGATTGACGCGTTGCAGGATGCTCGCGACACTCTGATCCAGTATCTACCCGAACCGCTGCGGACCGCCGCAGTCAACCGCCACCGGGACACGGCTGACGAACACCGCCAGGCTGGATACGCCGTCAGCCTCAACGCCGAGTCCGTGCGCGTAGAAGTGCACGAGTCAGGCAATTACAGCGTCGCCGACGTTCAGTACGTCGAAGCCCTGTCGGACTCGACCGTTGGTGACGCCATCCGTGAATCTCTCGGCGACACCTTCTGGTACCAGTTCGACTGCGCGCGAAGCGACGCTATCGACCGGCTGCTCGCAGCCCGCGACCACGCGAGGGGGGAGACTCGATGATCCGCCTCTACAAAACAGCACCCAACCCCGCGTCCCACACTTGCTGGGCCAGTCCGACCTGGGACGGCACGCTCTGCGCTCCGGGGGAGTGTGCCGGTTGCGACGAAGCCAACGAGCACCCCTGCGAATACTGCGGATACGGGCATGTGTTCACCACGCACAACCCCGAGCCGCACGTCTACTCCGGCGACGCACTCACCGATGAGGACAGTGACCAGTGGCGCAACAGCCCCCACCTCTATGAGCATGATGCGCCCAACGACGCCGAACGCACTGCGTTGCACGAAGCTCTTGTTGCAGCGTTCGAAGGCGACGGGTCTGTTGACCACGACATGGCTGGCGCTCTCGCGACACTGGCACGACGCACTATCACGAAGCGATACATCAACACCGTCCTGAGCTTCCACACCGCAGGAGCGATTCAATGAACGACACCACAGCTCTTCGCAGCCTCATCGAGAACCGCACCTACAGGATCAGCAGCCCACTAGCCGACGCCCGGTGCCCCTGCGGCCGTCGGGGCGCAGTCAGGGTCGACGGAAGCCCCCTGTGTCAGGACTGTTGGCCCACCCACCCAGCCAGCAAGCTGGTCCCGCTACCGGCCCATGCGTGCCTTCTCGACAAAGACACGATGCTCACGCACGTCGAGTGCTGGCACGACGATATTGAGGGGGTTGACGCCTTCTACGACGGCCTCTTGAATCTTCCCGACTCGACCGTCATCGACGCGCTGGTCCTCCAACTGAGCGACGGGTGGTGGCGCGACTTCCACCAGGTCTGCGAAGCAGCGTCCCTTGCCCTCGCGAGGGAACACAACATTCCCATCCCGGCCGACGTCGATAGCTGACCGTCCAGGACGTACCCGCCGCAAGCACACCCGGGGTGACCCGCTGCGGCGGGTACGTTCATAGCCGAGGACACGACCAAACCGCCGGATCACGAGGACCAGCAACGAGAATGACAGTCACCTGCACTCTGCCCAACGCACGAGAAATCGACCCTGCACGCGGCGACTTGTCCGAAGAGGAAGCACGAGCCGTCGGGGCATTCGAAGCCTGCGAAGAATGCGGCCGATCCGTGGCGAATCTCCTCAACGCTGGTGCCCGCCAATGGTCCTGGTGGGCACCAGATGACATCGAAGCCCATCTGATCTGCGAGGACTGTCTGCCATGCCGAAGCTGACCCGTTACTGGCACGGCGGCGCACCAGGTCTCCGCGTGGGGGATGTGATCCGCCCGAGCAGCACTATCGGAGTGCGCAGCGCAACGCAGCTCGCGGCCGAGTTCCCCGACTATGACTCCGACCGCGTGTATGTCACCAACGACAAGGCCCACGCCCGCGCGTATGCCGCGAACTGGCGGCACCCGCACCCCGCGAGCATCGAAGACATCGCAGCCAGGGGAGACCTCTACAACGTCACCCCAAAGGGAGACCGGAACGACGATCCGGACTACCCGACCGGGGTGTCCTGGGGGTGTGACAAGGCGATCATCGTCGCCGTCATCGAACGAAACGTCCAACCGACTCTCGCCACCCACCTCGCCGGGTGCAAATACACGACGTGGGTCGGTGGCGGGTCCATGTACGCGCGGGACGGGCACATGCTGCCCTCACCTGAAATGACGGCCATGGGCATCACCGCCGCCGACCTCATCCCACTCGGCAAAGGCCACCCATTCGGCCCCGACGTCACCGACTACTGCCTCCGCATCACCGAACACCGCAGCCAACATCAAGGAGACCGGTAATGACCACCATCAAGCAGGCGCCGACCTTCGACGCTCACCTGGTAGACGAGCACGGGTTCATCGTCGGGGACAGCGAGCTGTCCGCCGTGCTGCAATGCCTCGCCGACGACAACCTTGAAGCCGCCTGGGACATCATCGGTGCCGAACTCAGCGAACTCGTGATCGTGAAAACCGGCGCCCTGAACTACTCGACAGACCACGGCGGAAAGCAGATGCCTGCGAGCCACCAAGTCACCGACGTCCCGTTTGAACGCGACCTCGACTGCTGCGACGGCCCCGAAATCGTCGCGTTCTGGGACGCCGCGCAAGCCCTGTGCCACCCACGCCGAGTCGATCATGAGCGGTGATCGGCCCAGCTCGGGCAGCGCACTCCGTGGGGTAGCGAAGGATCAGTACGCGATGGATTCCGTTGAGGGAGAACACCATCCGACCGGGGAAGTGGCGACATTCACGGTCACCTGCTCACAGGCGCCATGGCGGGCAGACGACGTCATCACTGTCCTGGCCGCGTTCGCCGACAAGTACCCGCACTCGACGGTCGTGGAAATTGGTCAGGAACTCGTTCTGCGCGTCCCCCGATCAGACTTAGACGAGGCGTTCGCACGCCACCAGGACGAGGAGTTGTGATGCACGTCGAATCTGTCACTGTGACAGTCGCTTTCAGCAACGGCGACGAAGTGTCAATGACTCACGCGAAGCCGGAACCGGGCGGTGACAATCCAGCCTTCCTACGTGAGCAGGTCGAGTACGGCGGACTGTCCGTCCTCGACCGGATATACGCGAGTATCCGAGGCGCCTACGGAATCCAGGTTCTGCGGCCACTCCACCAACGCGCACAGCGATCCGACGCCAAGCCCGTGGCCGATGCGCCTGCATCCCAGCAGCTGCCCAAGACAAACACGGAGTGACCTTGCCGCTGAACCCGGCAGCAAAGTCACGGCATGATTGACATCGTCACCAGGCATGCCTGTCGGTAGGCCCCGCCAGGTGCCCTCGCACGGCGGGCAGGGGAGAGAGCAAACCCAGACCCGCTGACCAAACGGCCAACCGGTGGTGTCAGCCCCACAGGACACACTTGTTGGCGTGGACAATGGCATCGCGCAGGCCGCGTCACGTCCTTCCGGGCCGCAACGGCTGGTGAACGCGTCGTGGCCGTCGAACCCGCGGAAGGTTCCGACCCGACCCCGTATCCCTGTGATGGCGCACCTGGTGTGGGCCGACAGCCAAGAGTGGGTTCCTGGGCAGGCAACCAGATGGGTGGGCCGACACGTATTCGTCGCGGTATGGCACGAGAAAGTCAGACCCGTTCACGGGGTTTGGTTGGACGCCAGCGACGTCCGGCGGCGTTGACCTCGCCCCGGTGGTCTCACCCTTCCCATACGCTGGGTTGACCGTAAACACTCGTGATCCGAAGGGGAGTCCAGCATGACCGACCGCGAGACTGTGGCCGCTGGGCTTCGCCAGTGGGCGCGTGGCATGTACGCGACTGAGGCCGCGGTCGAACTACTTATCCGGGCGTACGACGGCCGGTTGTTGTCCGGCGCGTGGGTTCACCCCGAGGGCGACCGATGGTGGTTCGACGCCGACGCCACAGCTGACGCCGGTTATCTGTCCGGGGGAGAGCTGCGAGTGTTGGACATCGCGGCGTCCCTGGCCAGCACTGAGCAGGTCGTGTCCCTCTCGCATGTTCTGTCAGGGCTCGATCGGGCGACACTGAACCTGGTGCTGGCCGCCGTCGCGCACGCGGGCGGAAGCCACGAGCACCACGACACGCATTTCGACCTCGACGCCGGGACCTACACCGACCACGGGCCGCTGCCCAGCGCTCACCCCTGGCCGGGGGAGAAGTGATGGCCGAGACACCATCCGAATGGCAGCCCGACCCCAAACTGGTGCTACGCGCCCACCGGACGCAGGTGAAGATCGACTACGCCTGTTTGATCACCTTCGCCGTAATCGGCGTAGTCAGCCTCATCATGCTGATCGCCAACCCGACATGGGTGCTCGCCGGATGCGCCGTTCTGTCCTCATGCTGTGCGGTGCTCCTCGCGTTCAGCATGCACCGCAAGAAGACCTACCAGTGGACGCCGTCAGAGCGACCGCCCTGGTTGCCACCAAGGTGAGCAGGGCGGTCACCAGCATCGTGTGCCCAGTTATGGCATCGTCTGGCCCGGGACACTCGTGAACGGGCGCGCTTCCCAGTGACCGCCGCCCCCGGCATCGGCTTTGGCGATTGCTTCCTCTTCGTTGTCTGCTTCGATGACCATGGACGTGTACGTCACGATGTAATCCTGCACGATTGCGCTCCTCTCGATATGTTCCGACGCAATTGATGTTAGCGGCATGAACCCACAGTCATCATGCTTAGCCACAGTCCTTCATCCGACACCTTGGAGACGCAGAACTGGCATGTTCCGACGCGACCGTTGCTGGAAGCAGCGTGCTGACCTGTATGCGCTGCTACGTTGGGAAACATGGCATCTGAACGACGCTGCACCGACTCCAAAACGTCGGCCCCGCACGGGATCAGGCGTCCCGCTAAGATGATCCGCCAACGTGGTTACCAGGTCTGAGACCTGCCAGGCACCGAGCAACGCCCCTGTTGAGCGACCGCGTGGGACAGCGAGACTCGCGATATCGCCATCCTTGGACTGGCTCCGGCCAAGCGACCGAACCAGGGCTGTCCCGATGCGCACATAGCCAGCTTGCAGTGGTAAAGTGTGCGCATGGGTACCTGGGATGTTCTGGAACGACACTTCGGGGGCCTAAGCGCCGACGAAGTCGACGCCGAGTTGGCCACTGTGCCGCCGCGTGGGGCGACCCCGGCCGCCGCGTCAGCCGCCGCCTACCTGGCCGAGCACGGCGGGCCCGATCTTGATAGCGACGGTGGCGCACATGGCTCCCTGCACCGACGCCGCGCACTCACCGCTGCACACACTTTGTCCGACACACTCGCGTCCGCATTCACTCTCGACCAGGCAGCGGACCTCTTAGGCGTGTCGCGGTCCCGCCTGTCACACCGACTGACAGACCAGAGCCTCTGGGCGTTCACCGTGCGCGCCCGCCGCTACCTTCCCCGCTGGCAATTCACTGATGACCGAACAGTCCTTCCCGGACTGGCGCAGGTGGTACCCGCCATCCCAGCCGCCTTGCACCCGTTGGCCGTGGACGCATTCATGACTTCCACACACCCCGACTTCGACGGCCACACCCCAGTGGAATGGCTGAACAGTGGCGGTGATCCCGCCGCTGTCGCGGACTGGCTGACCGGCATGGCACACGAGTGAGTCAGCACCCGAAGCGCCCCCGCACCCCACCCCGGCCCGTCACCGTCGGCCCCGAGGACGTGCTGCCCTTCGCCGGGGCGCTGTGGCGAGTGCACCGCACTAGCGGCACCCACGTGCTCGGCTGGGACACGCTGCGTGGGTGGGGGCCCGCCGCGAACTGCCGATGGGACCCGCACCCCGAGCCCGCTGGCCACCACCCGGGGCACGGCGTCCTGTACGCGGCCATCGACCTGGCCACCGCCGTAGTCGAAACCTTTCAGGCCACCCGCCTGATCGACCCGAACACCGGCACCCCTCGGGCAACCTCCTGGACCCCGAATCGCCCCCTGCGGCTGCTCAACCTCACCGACGACTGGGCCTTACGCAACGGCGCATCCGCCGCACTCACCACAGCACCGCATTCGACATGCCGGGCCTGGGCCCGAGCCATCCGAGACGCATCACCTGACCTCGACGGCTTGTATAGCCCCAGCACGCTGACCGGCCGCGCCAACATCACACTCTGGGCACCCGCGTCTGCCACGTTCCCAGCCCTGCCAGACTTCTCGGAAGCCTTGGCCGACGACCTACTGTGGGACCGACTCGACAAAATCGCCCATCGATACCGCAATGCCGGATACCGGCTCATCTGATTGCCACGCCGCCGTCCGTTCGTCGGCTGGGATGACTAGCCCCACTCGACCAGCTCACCCGCGACACTGAAAAGCCCATCGGGTAACGAGTCGCTCCCAGGACAGCCCACCACTACAATCAGGCACGACGAATCCTTCGCTTACTAGGCGCATCAGGAGTCGTCCCGAGGGCGTGCCTGTTAGCGCAGGCGCGCCCTCACTCATCGTCAGCAGCGAGGTAATGTCGTCCTTGTCCTCTACTACGTCATTGGAGACTGGATCGGCAATACTACCAACGGTTTTCAGTCAGTTCAGTTCACCACTACACACGTCACGTCCGCTCCATAGAGGGTGAGGCATCGCATGCACGCTGATGCGGTCCGGCGAAAGCTACGCACCACGTGACTCACGTTGGCTGCCCTGACGCCAACGAGCGGGACGGGCGTGATCTGCCATAACTCACCGATCTGAATAGCGATCGCCGACATAACACACAGTGATGATTAACTACTCGCAGCAATTGGTCAGTCTTGGCTGCAACTCGAAGCGAAAAACTAGCCGTACCAAGAGCGATGACACTCCAAGTGTTCAATGCAACGATCAGACCCATGACAATGATGGTCGTTGACGACGACGAAATGCCGATCCTTCCAGATGGCTTTCCCGCGCGAGGCAGACGCGCTGGCGGGCCCATTGACATTCGCGTGGAACTGCGCGACGCCCCGTATCCGATATGGCGGCACTTCACGATCACCCAGTACGGGACGCTCACCGACCTCCACTACACGATCCAGTCGGCGATGGGTTGGCTCGACTATCACATGCACGAGTTCACCGTTGCCGGTGCGACATTCGCGCCCTCCACGGTGGAAACCGTGCACGTCCAACGACCGAAGCGCGTGCTGCGCACGGAGCGGTTGGAGTATGACGAAGACCTGGTCGAACTCAGTCGACACCTCACGCGAGGGCAACAGTTCGTCTACGAGTACGACTTCGGCGATCGGTGGGTTCACGACTGCACGGTGACCCGCGTGCATAGTGGCGGCATGCTGCTTGGCGGCCCTGTCCTCATTGATGGGGCGGGAGACTGCCCCGTGGAGGACTCAGGGGGCGTCGCTGGGTACGCCGCGAAACTGATGCAACTACAAGAACTCACCGCTCGACAGAAGGCAACCGGTCGCCCCTGGCGCGACGTCGCTATTCCGGGTCATGACGACGAACTGGTCAGGTGGTGGTACTCATGGGGTGAACCGACGCCATTCACGATAGCTGGCCAGCAGGAAGCGATGTACCGCCAATGGTCTGGCAGCGATGCCGAGGAAGACGATGACGCCGAGGAGAACTACCTCTATGTCGAAGAGGGTGAGGGCGGTCTGCCAACCGACCTGACAACGTTGAATGTGCCCGCCGTGTCTGACGAGTATCTAGATCGCGTCTAACCTCCACCAAGCGACCAGTATTGTGCTGCGCTGGTTGGCGGGTGGCGAACAGGTCAACGTGCTCGGCCAAAGCCGTGACCTTCCTTAGCTGCTAACCTCAGTCTTGTCGGATCACCCCACGAGGCGGAGCAAATTGTGAGTGAACAGAACAAGACTGGCCACGAAGGTGATCCCAACTACTGCACGGTCTGTGGCCACCCGTATCCGGTCAAATCATTGGCCGATGACTGTGCCAAACGAGACCGCGCCGCACTTCTGGCTGCTGCGGGCTGACGCTGATGACAGCGCTCCCCCCTACGGTCCTCACAACCGACGCTGTGTGCGCCGCGCTCACGCGGTTCCGGTACGCGTACCCCGACGAATCAGGACTCCAAGCTGCGCTCAGCGAGGCCCTGTCCGCGGCCGAGATTCCGGTCACACGGGAAGTGCAGCTCACTGCCCGTGACCGCATCGACATCCTCTGTGGGCGGATCGGTATCGAGGTAAAGACCGCTGGGACCGCGATCGCTGCCTATCGCCAGTGCCAGCGGTATGCGCACTCCGACGCGCTCGATGCGCTCGTCCTGCTCACGACACGGGTCGATCACGCCACCTTGCCGACGACTGTCGGTGGCAAACCGCTGCGGGTCGTCCTACTCAACGGAGCACTCTGATGGCCGTCACGTATGGCGAGTTGCGCTACTGCAAGCCCGAGCGGGGCCACCGGGTAGGAACGTGGGCGATTGATGCTCAGCCGCACCTGGTGATTCGGCTCAAACGGGTCTTCCCGAGGGTCCGCACCGGCGCTGACGGCACCTTGTTGATCGCAGACAACTTAGAGGTCGCCCGTGATCTTGATTGGGTCAACGGCCGTTGGCCGTTGGCCATGGACCGGGCCACAAAGCGTGCCCTCAACGCTCGGTGCCGTGCTCATCGGGCGAGTGAGCGGGCAGTTGCTGCGATCCTCAGCGGCGAACACGTTGACCACGGCACGGATTTCAAGGTCGCGGCCGAACCGACACGGCCCTATCAACAGCCGGTGCTCGACATGATCACGACGATGAAGCGGGTGCTCGTCACCGATGACCTGGGGCTTGGGAAAACGCATGAGTCCGCTTTGACCCTGCGGAACCCGGGAGCACTGCCTGCTTTGGTCGTCGCACCGACGCATTTGCCGATGCAGTGGCAAGCTCAGCTGAACACGATCTGGCCCGACCTGCGCGTCCATATCGCCAAGAAGGGCACCCCGTACGACTTCGCCAAGTACGGCGGCGCACCCGACGTGCTGATCATGAACTACGCGAAGCTCGCAGGCTGGCGACACGAGTTGGCCGGGCAGATTCGCACCCTCATCTTGGACGAAGCACAAGACCTTCGCCGCGGTCAGCACACCGACAAGGGCGCCGCCGCGGCGCACATCGCTGCGCAGGCTTTGTATGTCGTCGGAACCACCGCAACGCCCGTCATTAACTACGCGGGAGAGGTGCACTCAATCCTCGACATCATCTCCCCCGGCGCGCTCGGTACGCGGGACGAATTCTTACGCGAGTGGGGCGGGTCTTCCTGGGTCACATCATCGGGCGACCAGCAAGCGACGGTCGCCAATCCGCGTGCCTTGTCCATCCACCTGCGGGCGTCCGGTCTCATGATTGGCCGCACCCGTGACGAGGTCGGCCGAGAACTGCCATACGGCCAACCAGTGAAGGTGCCGCACGTGATCGACGCCGACACCTCCATCCTTCAAGAGCAATCCGGTGACGCCGTCGAGCTGGCGAAACTGATCCTGGCTCGGACCACCGACCAGACCACCAGGTGGCGCACATCCGGGGAACTGGACACACTGTTGCGGCAGGCAACGGGGATCGCCAAGGCACCCTTCGTCGCCGCGTTCGTCAAGGCACTCCTCGACACCGAGGAACGGGTTGTCCTGTGGGGTTGGCACCACGCCGTCTATGACTTGTGGCGGCAGGCGTTGACCGAGTTCAACCCGGCGTTCTACACCGGCCAAGAAAGCCCGGCCCAAAAACACGCTGCCCTCACCTCGTTCACGGCCGGTCAGTCTCGTGTCCTCATTATGTCGCTGCGCTCAGGCTCCGGGATCGACGGCCTCCAACACCATTGCAAAGTGGGCGTGTTCGGCGAGTTGGACTGGTCACCGAAGATGCACGACCAAGCTCTCGGGCGGCTCGCGCGCGACGGGCAAGAACACGAGGTCGTCGGGTACTACCTAATGGCTGACCATGGGGCAGACCCGAAGATCGCCGAGGTCTTAAACATCAAGCAACAGCAGGCCGCGCCGATCGAGAACCCGAATGTTGCCCCGTTAGCGGCACTTCCGGATGCTGGCACCCGGATGCGTGACCTGGCGGTCGACCTGCTGCGACAGAACGGCATCGACCCGGCTGAGTTCACCTCAGCCCTCGCTTCCTGACCGCCATACCCTGTCCAATGTGCCAGAGGACTCTTCTCCCGATCAGAACAGGACGCAGTCATGAGTAGCAAACCGTTCTCCCGTGGTCTTTCTGATGCGGTCCCTCCGGGATGGTGGTGCTTCCGAACGGCTTCCTCGTCTTTGTCGGATGCCGAGTTACGTGACAGTACAACCCGACTGGTCCGCCAAATCGCGGGTCGCGCCAGCAACCCCGGATGGAAGCCGCGTCCGATCGTGTCTGTCCTGAATGACCGGGATACACGAGAACTTCGGAAACAGTTGAAGGTACTAGAGCGGCGCCGTGCTCTGCGCGCTGCGCTATCTCGTCGGTGACCGACGTGCCTATCCGCACGTCGAACGGAGGTAGGTCAACCAAGAAGCTCGGTTCCTGCTCGCGATTGATGATGCTGCCTGCCACTCGGTCGGCAGGCTCATTGCCCAAACTCCAAGCGGACGCCGAACGGCTCGCGCAGAGTCTGGGGCCGCCCCTGACACAATTGCGCTATGACCAGCCCCTCACCGGACGACGCCCTACGGATCGAACACGGCCAGCCGTATCCCGAGGATCAGTGGTCTCACAAGCCGGGGTCGATGTGGGTCCCGGAGGTGGGGGTTTTGTTCGGCGCCCAACCCGGGCTTCGGGAGTCCGAAATCGAGGCGTGGGGTGCACGCACGAGAGTCTTCTTCACCACCCATAAGTCGCAGATCGTGGCATCGGTGCAGTACCTCAACAGTGTGCAGGTCGAGTTCCCTGGTACCCGCGCGGTCGGCAGCGAAATGCCTGACTGGGTGGCGGATGACACCAACGGTCACCTGTTCCTGAGGATCGTGTACGTCGACTCCATCACTGGAATTGTGGTGCGCCTCAGTGCATTCACGGTCTCGCCTCACGCCACGAAGGTGTTGCGAGCTGACGCGTTGACTCGGTGGGCGGAGCCTGTCACTCCGCAGCAGGCAACAGAGGACTACATCTCCTACCAAGCGCGCTACCCCACGGAAAAGGCTGTCCGTGCCGCGGCGATGGTCTCCTGCCGCCCCGGCGACTGAGGACCGCTCAGCGCAGCTGGAACCCCTCACCTTTCAGAGCCCGGATTGTGCCGCCAATCGCTTCGTCTGCAATCCGCTTGTGGCCCTTCCAGTCGTTCCCTTGCTTCCACTCCCCTGGGTCCGGCATTGGCAGGTATCGCAGCACCGCACCGGATGCTCCGCTGCGGAGGACAAGTGGGTTCGTGTCCCCGGGTTTCCCCCATCCGGGCGGGCACTGGGCGGCAAACGGCCCGATCTGCATGTTCTTCTCCGGGCGGGAGAACTGGTCAGCCGAGGGGTCGACCAGGGCTTCACCTGCGACGGCGACCATGTGCCCGTCCCAGCCTTTCGGGTCGTTGTGTAGCCCGAATTGGCCGGTGCCCTCCACACCGACGCTCCACGCATCTGCCGGGTATTGGTCCTCGTGCAGCTCGGCGTCGATTGCTTGGACCATCGCGTGGTTGAGATAGATGACGGTGACCGGGACCGGGCGTGCGAATACCCCGAAATACCTTGCCGCTGCGATAAATACGCGCGTACTCATCAGGCATGACCGTTCGTGGTGTGTGCGTAGCACTGCGTCACGGACGGTGTCAGCGATGTGTGTGAGCCCGTCAAGATCAGTCACCACGGCACCTCCTATTTGTCTGCCGGAGTGAAGAACAGCGTGCGTGTTTCGAGCATATGCAGCACCTGCCGGACCGGTAGCCAGGTCTCGCCGGGCGTGCCAGAGACGTGGAGGTACTGGTCGCGCAGGTCGGGTGCGTCGTGCTGGGTTGCCCCGTCGAACGGGCCGACCCTGCGGGCGATGCCGGTCCGGATCACGTCCGCATCGGGGTCGCTGAGCCACTTCATCTTGGAAGTGTGCTCGGCGGCGTCGAGGATCGCATGCAGGTGACGTACTTCGACGGCGGTGATCGGCGCGAACGTGTCTGAGCTGTTGTTGGGCATGGGTGTCTCCTCGCGGGAATGGTGGATGTTCCGACGGGAGACAACGGTACCGGTGTACGGCGACAGTGCCGAGGTCATTTGCGGTGCCCGGTTTTGGCAAGCCAGGAGACGGGGTTCTGAGTGCCGGGTGGGTATACGACGAGCTTCTTCAAAGCTTCTTCGACGGCCTGATCTTCGCTATCAAGCGGACCAAGGTCGCTGCCGGTGACGACGTCCACCCATCGCCCGTGCCGTGACACGAAGCATTTGGAAGCGTAAACGCGCTTCGGGTCGGTGGTGTCACGCGCCCACTTCTCGCCCCATAGGTGTGCAACTGGCAGCCCGTATCGGAAACCGACGATGCGTGCAGGACCGGCTGGGAGTTTCGAGCGCCAGACACCGCGCGTGGCGGCGATGACCGCGTCGTCGTTGAATGTCCACCCGGAGGCCACCCCGTAGCCGTCCCGGTGGAACGGGACTGGGGTTGGCGGCGGTTCCGGGGTCCACGCGCCGAGTGTCAGGGTGAGGGTCTCAGCGGCTGCCGTGGGCAAGGTGAGGTCACGCCACGCGGTTGCAGACCCGGTCCGCCAGGCGTCAAGGGTGGCTCGCGCGCGTTTGCTGACGGCGGGCTCACGGCTCGCTAGGTCTACTACGACTGCTGTAACCGCCGCCCGGGAGACGTTGCATTCGTCCGCCAGCTGCCGGAGGTTGAATTCGGTTCCCGGGTCAAGCGGGGCGCGGGCTGATCGGGTGTGGCCTCTCGCCATGGCAAACCTCACTAGTAGTAGTGGTCGTCCCACCACTCTAGCTATCCGTATCGGCGGTCGCAACTGCTCGCACCACCACTACGCCTACCGAAGTGTTGGTGACCGCTAGAAACAACCCAGCCCGATTCGTCCATCTCCAATACCGCCTGCGCCGACAAAACCCCACTCCCACGACTCACCCTTGCGCCGTATCGTTGTTCGTGTCGGAACATCCCACGCGCCCGAGACGGAGACAACACTTATGTCGAACCAGACCGCCGCCGCGACCACCGCTGCCCTCAGGGCTGAGAGCGACTTCACCAGCGTCCCCGAGGGTGCCGTGCTCGTGTGCAACCCCGACGAGAGCGCATCCGAATACCGCGAGGTGTATGTCAGAACCGTCTTCGGCTACGTCGCTCTATACGGCAACTCACTCGACTGCTCTCAGATGGCACAGACCGTCGCCCTGGGCGACAGCTACGTCCTCGTCTGGGCACCGTGACGCACCCGAGCGATACATTCGGAACAACGCAAAGGAGGGGCCCATGACCGGCACAGCACCCGGTTCAACAGGTGACGGTGGCAGGTGGTTCTACCCGCTTACTTACTTACGCGATCTGCGACGCACGCTCGAAGAGGGTGGCGTGACCATGGAAGTCAACGACCACCCGGGGACGCTCGGTAAGCAATACGGCCACGCCAGCCACTCAACGCCACAGCGAAACACATTGCGCAACAACGAAAGGACGAAGTGATGGTCGGTCGCGGAGTAGGCGGTGGCGCCCTGCCAGGAGAACCGCAGCAGACAACTCAGAGCGTGGTAACCCACTTGGTCCTGCTAGTACCAGGCGTAGGGCCAGTGGTCGTGCAACAGCTGGACAGCACGACCCAGCCCCACGAAAACATCGTCCTACACCTAGAGCGCAAGGACGTCGTGATGTTCTCACGCGCCGCTGGTGGCAGGCTCGTCCTGCTGAACCCCGACACGCTCTCGACGGCTTATCACGGGGCAGGGGTTTTGACCGTCATTGATGACGACGGCACGAGTTTCGTGTTCCCGGCTGGGTCTTGGCCAGGCATTCGATTTAGCGTCGCCGAGGCGCGATCAGCACAGCTTCCCGAAGACGATCAGGGGTAGTCACCGTCCCGATCAAGGACTTCATGCCCACGGTAGGGCCGGGAGTTACTCCTTAGCGGGACTCCGTGGCTGCTTCTGCAAGACACCTACCACGTGGCTTCATGGTAGGTCTCTTGACTGTGTTCCGACGCGCGTGTCGGTAGCGCTTGCCACGACCGTCAGCACCCTGCTAACGTCAGCAGGGTGCTGACACGCCGGGAGTGCCTATGAACCACCACAGCGACGCCGAATGGGTCACTGTACTCACACACCGTGACCCCGGCGAAATTGTCGACGCAGCAGAACGATTCGAACGAGTAGGTGTCTCCCCCGGCACCGTCGCGAAGGTGCTGACAGACCTGGGAGACCACCTCATCGGCTGCTTCCCCAACGAATGGCCACCCGAGTACGGCGGCCTCGACGGTGTCGCGCTTTTGTCCGCCGAAGTCGAGGCTTATGCCGCCTACGCAGCCAATCGAGCCTCACGAGCGCGCAGCAACATCTTCAACCGCCTCATCCGCGACAGCGACGATTCACTCGCGGACATCGCTAACCGACTTGGCATCAGCAAACAGACCCTGCACCGGGCCGCAAAGCGACCAGGTGCGATCACCGATTTCGCCCGCCGCCTCACCGGGAGCCCTCTGTCATGACCAGCGTCACCAGCCACCCTGTCCACCCGATCAATACCCGCGCCGGTCGACGCCTCTACCTCACAGGTCGGGCCGTCGCCATGCTCCCCGACGTCCTGTTGTTCTCGCTCCTCGGGCTCGCCTTCCACGTCCCAGACCCAGCCGGGATGGTCTGGCTGTGCCTGGGGTTCCTGGCCGTAGTGTTCGGCGCAACCTACGTCAGCCGTCACCTGTATCGACGCTCCACCTGGTACGTGCCCTACCGCGACCGTGGTACCGCACCTGCTCCCCTCTCGGTCGACGTCAGTGAGCGCGCGCTTCGCAGCTCACTGCGGGTCGGCGCGGTGTTCGTCGCGCTCCACGTTGGCCACACCGATCCGGCGTGGGGTGCAGCAGGCGCCGGGGTGTTCATCACCGTTAGCGCGTGGACCGCGGCGTCCGGTCTCCTCAACCGCTGGTGGTGGTGGCGTGCCACCACGGGCCGGTCGCGTGCCCTGTTGATGCAGGGCATCGTCCTCGCTACTGATGCGATTACTGTCGCCTTGGCATGGCAACCTGCGACGGCGCGCCCGGCCGCTGCCCAGGTCGGTGTCGTCCTCATGGCGGGCGTTCTGTGCGCGATCCTGACAGTGAAGCTCTGCGCGCAAGTCTTCGGCGCCAACATGGGCAGTGGCAGCCGCTTCCCGTGGCCGCGACCCGCGGACGGCGACCACCCCCAAGTCTCGTTCATCCTGGACTACAGGCTCGCGCCCGAAGCTGCTCACGTCGAGCCCAATTTCGCCGATCTGAGCACCGCTGACCGGGTCGACGCCGTCGCCATGGCGCGCGAGATGCGGGAGCACCGTGACGATCAAGGGCTCTGGCGTGATTCGCTGCGTCAGGCCGGGCTCGGTATGTGCATTGGCCTCGGTGCCTGGGCAGCCGCCTTGGCGATGACGTTGCTCGTGTTCAGGCCGCAGTCGGGCACCGAGTGGACCGTGGTGTTCTTTGGCTCGTGGATCACACTGATGGCGCTTCTGACGGTGATGGTCGGTCTAGCTCGTCGTTACCGCAGCCGTTGACCTCCGAGTCAGAGGTCCGGGTCAGATCGCGGCGGCGGCGTCGTAGACAGTGCTCTGAGACGTGATCTGCGGTGACTGGTGCGGTTCGCCCGGACGCTGGCAGACCCAACAGGGCTGTCCGGGCCCGACCCAGTAGACATCACAGTGGGTGCAGTAGACGCTGACGAGCATCGGGTCAGGCTCCTTCAACCGTGCGTTGTTCCGTCGCTACTGACGTTACCTGCGCAAATGGGTCACTGCTGGGCAGCCACCGGGTCTCTCACGGAGTCAGTGGAAGAGTGTCCCTAGCAGCTGCGCGAGCCGGTTTGGGCGGGCATACCCGTGATGCTGGGCTAGGCGTTCACCAATCCTGCGGTGCGATCGCAGCCAGTCATACCGTGGGTCGGTCAGCGGTCCGTACCGTCCTTCGTATTCCTCTATCCCGGTTGGTGCGTCGAGCAGGTTCCAGCCGACGATCCATGGGATCGCGGAGTCGTTGTGTCGGTAGGTGAAGTCGGCGGTCGGTTCTCCGACGACACGTCTTCCTTCCACGTTGCTGATGAGCCCATCTGCCTCGATCAAGTGCAGGGCGACGTGTTGGGCCTCGTTCCACCTGGCGCGTTCAAACGAGTAGTCGTACCGATAGGGGCCTATCCGGTACTTTCCGTCGTCGCTCAGGATGTGCGGTCGGTCGCCGAGCCGTGTGGTGACTTCTTCGACCATCGAGACCTTCGCAGGCATGTACGGCAGTCCGGCCATGGCTGCCCCGGCGCTGCGATGGTTGCCGTTGATCGTGACGTACAGCGCGGTCCCATATGGGTGCGATATCGCTTGCAACCACAGGTTGCTGCCAAGCATCATCAGGGTGTCTGGGTTGCCGCGCATGTCTTCGTAGGTGATGGTGGCCAGTTCGTCCGGTGAGTGGTGGTAGGGGAACCAATCAGGTTCGCCGGGTGGGGCAGTGCGTTTCGGTTCAAGCACCACATCGTCGGGCCGGACCCAGCAGTCGATGTAGTCAGTGGATTCCCACTCCACCGACAGCAGCTCCGGGCGGGCGCGTTCACGTATGACGTCGAGCCGTGCGCGGAGTGTCCCTTGGTTGGGAAAGCTGCTGCTGCACAACGATTCCAGGCACTGCCGCCGTGCCTTCTTGTCCTGGGGTGACCCATCCCGGATCACCAATGAGGGCAGGCGCGGTTCCTGCGCTTGTGCTTCGTCCGGGTTCACGGGTGGTCGGCGAAATCGTCGCGGGTGAGCGCGGGGTCACGCCACTCGATCACGTGCTCACGGCACCAGTCGCACTCTCCGCCGTTTTCCCATCGAAAGGGGTCTTCTTGGTGCAGTCTCGACCGCAGGGGGCGCGAGTAATCGCTGGTCATGCCGCGCAGGAATCGTGCATCGGGCAGGACTGTGGCTGCGTGCCGGTAGATGGTGGCGCCGATGCCCATTCCGGCCCAGTCACGCCAACCGGGACAGCGAGCCCCAGGCGTCTCCGTACGGTCAGGGTCGATGTTCTCGATCTTGTAGGGCTTGGAGTACGCCCCGTAGAACGGCCTGGGGGTGCTCTCATTGAACGTTGCTCGCAGGCCGGATGCTTTGTGTTGCACCAGCATCAGGTCGCCCCCGTCGTGGGTCTCTCCCCGCGCGACGAGCATCGTGCGGTCGAGCGCCACGTCGCGAATACCGCTGAGGTAGGCACGGATCGCGCCTTCAACGAATCCCGGGTCGCTGACCCGATGGTGCAGCTCGGGGACCTGTTCCACTGCGAATTTCACCGTGTATCCGCTGCCCATCATGTGGAGCCCGGACGGTGTCACCTGTGGTGGCCGCTCGGCACATATCTCCTCGACAGCGCAACGGGTTTCGGTCTCGGCGACCCTTCGGGCGTACTCGACCGGGTTGTCCAAGATCCTGTAGTCGCGTTTCTGTCGCCCATCAACGCCGGTTGTGAGGTACACGTCGATGACGTGGCGGGACGCGATCTGGTCCCATTCGTCCGAGCCGACTTCCGCGCCCAGTTCGCTGCACCGTTGCTCGGCTCGGCGTAGGTCCTTCTGCCGCAGGTTCCATTCGGACCGGCCTGCCTGCCACACCTTTGGTTTTGGTCTGTTTGCGGCCGACGCGGCTATCGACACGTCCTCGTACGCACCCAGGAGGGATACCAGGTCTGGGTTCATACCGTGACCTCTCGGGACTCCACCACGTCGCCGCGGTCATTGTGCAGTGTCATCCGGTAGCGCCCTTCGAGACCTTCGAGGCGCCACTGCATCCAGTCTTCGGGCGTCGCAACCGGATCGGACATGATCGGCTGCCAGCTCTGGCTACGGTCGTTGAACACACTAAGTTCGGCGTACATCCCCGCGCGGTCTCCTCGTCCCTCGTATGGGCGGCAGCCGTGCGCAGTCACTGCATGTCACCGGAGCCGCGTTGCACCCATTTTACCATGGCACTACGTTCCTGAACTGACGGAACATGTTGCAGCACAATGCAATTCGTGGTGACTGGTTGCCCTACGCCTGGGGCGTCGCACGCTCGGCCGCAGCCAGCCAGACAGGCCGGATGGCGCGACCACGCAGGTGCCCAATGTGGAACCCTCCGCAGCAGCAGGGGTAAGCGTTCATCGACTGATCATTG
Source organism: Flexivirga sp. G2 (assembly GCF_055397625.1). Classification (NCBI taxonomy): domain Bacteria; kingdom Bacillati; phylum Actinomycetota; class Actinomycetes; order Micrococcales; family Dermacoccaceae; genus Flexivirga; species Flexivirga sp. G2. Next base: position 42,936 of record NZ_AP039676.1, on the reverse strand, counting down.
CGGTGGTGGTCTGCAACGAACTGCCACGCATCCTCGATGGTGGGGAAGAACTTCTTGAACGGGAAGTCGCATCGCCCTGCATTGGCGAGGGCTTCTCGGTCGGCGCGACGACGGCGCTGAGCAGTTGTCCGATGGCTGTGGCAGCAATAGCTGGGCGGGTCACCTCCGGAGATGACCCGCCATAGGAAGGGGTCTCCGCAGTGCTCGCAGGTGAGTGTCTGCGTCGGCTGCACCGGCATCTGGTGGGGGCCCGTCGTCATCGCTACCCTGCCGGGTGGCCATTCGCGCGGGCGAGGAGTAGATCGGCGTGGCAGGGCTGACCCACGGGGCACCAACACGCCAGGTCATGACCCTGCAAATCAGGCAAGCCATCGAGTAGGTGCCGTGCCGCAGCGACGGACTCCGCAACAGTCCCGAATCCTCCGGACGTGTTGCGCCAGAACATGTCCGGGTTCGCCAACCAGGCAGTGAAGTCCTCCACGGCATGCTCGCGGCTCATGGTTGCCCAACCAGGGATGAACGTTGGGGCGAACGGGTTGCCGTAGATCGAGGGGCGGCCCACGTAGACGGCGCCATCGGGCATGCGCCATCCTTTGGTGCGTCGTCGTTGGATGCGCTGCGGGTACTGAACGGTTGTCGATGTCATGAGCGTGAGTCTCCTTCCCGCCACTGACACACCTAACACATAGTGTTGGTGCTATCGGTACAACCGACGATAGCGACACGACTGGGTCACACACGGTGGCCGAAGGATTGGAAGGGAGCCGCGTCATGGAAGCGACCACGGGCGACAGTTGCTCACAGTGCGACCAGTGTGGGACTCGCACGCATGAGTTGGCCGAGACGGAGTTCGGCTGGCTTTGTTCGCCGTGCAGTTTTCGCCAGAACGAGCATGATGAGCAGCACCGGGATATTTCTCTGCACTGCTGACCGCGCCCGGCGGCAGCGGAGTACAAACGGGTCTTGCCGTGACCTATGCCGCCGTTATTGTTGGGGTGGTCGGAACATGTGCCAACCAGTAAGGACCACCAACCATGGGCATGAGTCAGAGCGTGATCGACGGACTCAACACCATCCTGCTCCCGTTCTCCGCGGTCGTCGTCGCCCTAGGCGCCGCTCGCCTTATATTCAGCGGCGGGAGAGTGGGCAAGGGGATGATTGCCGCTGGCGTCGGCTTCCTCATCCTTACAGGGTTCGGACGGGCGATCGCCATACTCGCAGCTTCGACACCAGCAACGAAGCGCAGCGCCAAGCCGTCGCCGACAGGGTCCCCTTCCTCGGAGTCCCATACACACCGCGTCCAGCACGCTCCTGGCAATGCCCCTGACGTGCCATGGGCTTGGTTGTTGTTCATCGGTGCGGTCCTCGTGATTCTCGCAATCGCAGTCATCTTGGTCGTGCTGGCCCGCCACCGTCTGCTCACTGCGCAGGCCACTGCCTCTGAACGAGCAAAGCTCAACCGCAGGTGGACTACTGCCGTGGCCGCGCTGGACGCCACCACCTCGCAGTGGCTCGTCTACGACAAAGATGTGAACGCCATCCTGGCGGCACCGGCTATGAAAGACCCCGGATGCGCCACGACTGCCGCGTGCATCACCGCGATGGGCGCCGCAGACAATCTTCGGAATATGCGGCCACGTAAGGGCACTCCCCTAACCGAAGCTCACTCCGCAGTAAAGGAGTTCGAGACCGCGGTGGCCGAGTTCTCCCGCACGTTCACCGTCGCCAAGGCGTTCGCCAAAGGCGCAGCGCTCCGCAACATGGACAAACAGGAGCGCGACCTCCTGACGCAGGCTCAAGACGCCTTGCAATATGCCCTTCACGGTGCCACCGAAGGCGAACGAAACAACGCCTACCGACATGTGAAGCGCCTGATGGACAGGCTCGGCATCGACATGCCATCACCCGCCCGCGACGCGTTGGAAGCACGTGTACGGCAGCAGATCACCGCGGGACCGGCTCTGACCCTCGTGAAGGACGCGTGAAGGATGATCCCCGGTATCACCACCGCCGAGACCATCCTTGTCGGCCTCCCCGGGCAGGATGACCGCATGGGACGCGAACGGTATATCGACCAGCGCATCCGGCGCCTCGCTGACGACGCCACCCACAGTCTCGCCGACACGATTACCGCCTACGACCAGGCGCGCATGAGCTGCTCCGCCGGTCGACCCGCGCTCCTCACCCAGGCAGCTACCCAGGCCGGGGCCGCACGTGAAGTCATCACCGCCGCGCAGACCATCGCCACCGCGCTGGCCCGGCACCCAGACCGAGATGTCGCAGACGCGGCATCCGCTCGGGCACGGGAGTTGGCCGACAGCGCCCAGCTCGCTGCCCAAATCAGCGCCGCCACCAACCCCAGGAAGTGGTCCCTGTGACTGCTCAACACGCGCGTCGGATACGCACGGGACCAGTCGTGCCGATCCCCGACTCGACTTATCCCAAACACATGGCGCGCATCACGGTCTGGAAGACCAACGGCATCAACCGGCATCTGCCCGTGCAGTACACGGTCACGGATGCCAAACCACCAGCATTCCGGATTGACGATGCCTCTGGAATCACGGCCCGCGCCCTCCTCCTGATCATCACGGTAGGCACGTTCGTCGGATGGGTCGCCGGGATGGGCAACTACCTCCTCGGCATCTGCGTGACCGCGCTGGCTGGCGCTGCCTGGTTCCAGGTTAGAGAGCAGCACACCATCACCGTTGCCGACAGAGCAGTCATCGAAGACGTGCTCGAAGCAGCCGACAACGTCGCCCACTCACTTGCCCGTGCTACGGCCCCGACCTTCGCCAGCGCAGTTCGTGCGCAGGACAATGCCGACGCTTTCGTGGACGCACTCAACCGGCGCGACCTCGACGCGCTCACCCGAAACGCCCTCTCTCCCATCCAGCGGGCGCTCTCGCAAGACCCACGTGCTGCTCGCGCACACAGCCTGGCCGTTGGTGCGGAGACACCCCGGGCGGAACCCAGTCCCTTCGATACCGCGGGAGCTGCCCTCGCAGCTCACGACCGCCGCGACGACTCGACCACCGTCGCCCAGGTCGGGAAGCGACTCAAAGCCCTCCCGGTCCGAGACCAGACGACTATGTCCGAGGCAGCCGCTGCCATCACATCCATGTACGCCGAACTGGACACGCTTCCCGGGCGCATCGCCAACGAGCCCAACAGCGACGGGCAAACGCCCCGGGCGGTCGTAAACACCTCGATCGACGCCGTCATGGTCGTGCTGCGCACGGCAGCCGACGCGTCATACCAGCCACACACGGACGCGATCCGCGCGTGGCGCAGCTACGTGCGCCGGTGGGAGCCTGACGAAAGCCCGCTCAACCTTGACAGGCACGATCCCACGGACGGTGACCAGTCATGACAGAGAACGCCGAGCGAAGCGGGGCAAAGGACTACCCCGGGGCTGGACCGCTGCCGATCACTCAGTCCATGGACCAATTGAACGACGCGCTTGGCGACGACAGCTCCCTCCGTTCCTCCTCGGCCCACCGAGTGTGGCTCCGTCCCCCGGTCCTGTTTGGGAAATCATCCCAAGGTCAGGCAGTGGTCGCCCTGTCCTCGGACCGGCACGTGATCACCTGTACCTATCCCGATGGGCAGAAGGCGACTTTCCGTTCACCCCAGGGAGTTTCGTTCACCGACGAGCAGGTCGCGCGCGTCGCGCAGTACGCGCCGTCAACTCGCCTGCCCGGCCAGGTTGACCGTGCTCGGCGACATCTGGTGCTCGGGCATGAAGTGTTCGTACAGGTCAACACCGGACCTCCGACGTGGTGGGTTCCACGAGCAGCGGTCAAACGTGGTGACAACGGTGGTGGCATCAGCTTGATGATCGGTTGGTACCGAGCGCTGATTGCGGTGACCGTGCAGACCGTGGCGCCGGAAGAACACCACAAGCCGCCGCAATGAGCACGAGCAAACCAGCTCGCTTTCTTGTCCCGATCATGGGGAGATTCCTACCTGCCCAACGTCTCACCAAGCGCCTAGTCTGGTCCTTGTCGGAACATGCACGCAGGCGTATCGGAGGAACGTTGTGGAACAACGAGGGAAGGCCCAGCAGCTCCGCGACTTCGTCATCGAGGTCGCGACCCATCTACCCGGCTGGGATGCCTACCCGGATGACACTGGGTGGGGGCAGAGCGCGGTGCTGCTGCTGAACACGGACTACCCGGAGCAAATTCGGGTAGTCGACGGCGACCGCAGGTACCCAGTTGCACCGTTGGAACGGGTCGAGTTCCGGTGGGGGTCTCGCACCGCGGGCATGACCATCGAACAGGGAGCGGCGAAGGTCGCGGCGCAGCTGCATCGGCGCATCATCCGCAACGTCCCGCAGTGGGCGGCAGACGATGCTCTCGCCGAGTCACGGCACCAGTCCCGCATGGATCGTTGCTCACGGACCCTGCACGACCTGATCGTGGGCCTCCGCGACAGTTCCGTTACTGCTGTCGACAATCGCTTGTGTGAAGGCCGTGCCCGAGGAAGGGTCCCCGCTGACGGCAGCGCCCACCGGTATGAGGCGTACTTCGAGGCCGATGTGACGGTCGGCACCTGGGCTGACCCAGAAACGGTTCCTGCCGCGGATTACGACGCAGACACCGTTGTGACGCTCACACTGCGCCACTTGACCGTTGAACAAGCGCAACGGGTGAGAGCTGCCCTGACCGGGCAGCCTCCGATGCCCGACAGTGAGGCCGAACCTGCCCGCACCGCAACGGATCACACCATGGAAGGAGCGCGGTCATGAGCGACGGCCCATACCGTGACGGAGCAGTGCACGTCCTCTCCGAACAGTGCTCAGACTGCATTTATAGACCCGGCAACAAAATGGCCCTACAGCCCGGCCGGGTGAAGCAAATGGCAGACGACTCAGTCGCTGATGGCGGGGCGATCACCTGTCACCAGACGCTTCCCTACGGGTACTACGGCGATGCTGAGCCCGCCGTGTGCCGGGGCTTCTTTGACGCACGTGGGCGTGAGGTGCAGGCACTGCAAGTGGCTGAACGGCTCGGCATGGTCGAGTTCGATGACCCGCCCTCGGCGCCCACCAGCGACCACTGACAACGAACACCAGGGTCCATCCAGGTCCGGGGCGTTCCGTCCCGGTTGGACTCCCTGCGTCAACGTAGACAACCGTAGATAGCGCTCCTTATCTACGGACGTCTACAGGGCCTACTGTGGAGTAACCGGGGTTGTTGGACCCCACATGAGCAGGTAAACCTGAACATGTCGGAACAAACCACCGCGCGCTAAGCGGTGCACCCAACATCAGGAGGGCAACCATGCAACCTGCGAACACCGGCCCGGACGCTCCACCGGACGAGGTCGTCAACGTCGATGACGTAGACACCCTCGTCGCCCTGCTGAATGACCCGCACCGGGACGACCCGGTCGTGCTTATCTCCCAGCGTTCCTCCGGCCGGTCAGTGCTCTCCCCCAATGCCATTCGTCGGGTAGCCGGTGACCGGGCGATCGTGCGAGTCCTCACCGACAGCAGCACATCATGGGCACTCAACGAGGCATCCGAAGGCGTGTACGCAACATACGGTGGCGCCGTCCGCGTCTGCGCCCGCGGAGACTGGTCAGACGCGATCATCGTGGTCAAACCCGGGGACGACCCCCAAGGGGCGTTACACCGCATCTCTCGCGCCGTCGACAGCGCTTTGAACACCCTCTCGAAACCGTCCCGGGCGCCCGCCCGGGAAGAAGCGCGTGAAGCACGCAATGCCTTGCAGGCGTTACGCCCCCGGCTACCGTCATCCGCGATCCCAACCCCGGCGCAGTTACACCCACCGCAGCGCCCCACCGCCAGCGAGCCGGAACCGACAACCCGCGACAACGCCCCCGCGGATACCGCCTCGGACGCCACCATCACGGAATCGACACACACACCGCATGCCACCGAAGTGCCGTCGCCGCCAGCTTCCGACGACGCTCCGAACGACCGGCCAGCAACCCACCCGGCACCAGTCACCGCCGCCGACGTCGCACGGCTTACGCGTGACATCGCCACCCTCACCCAAGAAGTACGAGCCTTGCGCACCGACATATCGACCGTAGTGACGGCAGTGACCGAACCGACCACACCAGATGAGGTCTTGGCCGACCAAATCGACGCACTCAGCAACAAGATCACAGACGTCGCCGCAACGAACGACCGTCGCCACTCCGCGCTCAGCTCCCGCCTCAACGACGTATCCCTCTACGTGACCGAGCTGACGGATGACCCGTCGACCGCGCCCGTCTTCGCCGACGCAGCTGAGCAATTCCGCTACGACGTACAAGAAGCGTGGCTCCGGCACCTGCCCGAAGGGGACCGGAACGAGCATCCACTGCGGTCCTACACCCTCGGATCAGACTTCTTAGACAGTGCCACCGACCCGAAGTTCCAGCTCGCGTCGCACGCCCAGGTAGTCGAAGCCGTCGTGGACGTTCTGACCCGGCGCGCCTATCAGCTGCCCGCTCGGGCAGCTCACCCGAAACTCACCTCCGAAGGTGGCAAGCCACTGGTCCGCGCCGATAGCGCCACCGGATACCGGTGCACCATTGCGGCCAAAGCCGGTGGGCCACGCCTGCTCTGGTGGGAGCTGACCGACGGTTCCGTCGAACTGTGCCGGGTCGCGCATCACGACGACATGCAGATGCGCTGACCCGGCAACCCTGTTACTCGTTACCGTGCTCCGCCGGTGCCTGCGCTAGGGAGTGGTCCGGGTGGAGCCCAGCCAGGTCCATGTGCACCAGCCGTCCCTCACCAGACGTCGTGGACCGTGCCAGCACCTGACCGGCAAACGTGGAACGGTCACCGTTACCCCGCAGGCTGACCCAGGGCTGCTGTCCTGCGGCTTCGCGGGACGGCAGGAACTCGACCTGCGCCGCGAGATTGCCTCGCAGCGCCACGGGGAGGGTTGTCGCGGACTGCGTAGTGACGGCCAGATGCACTCCGGCACTCCGCCCGAGGCACCCGATCCGAACCAGTGCTTCTGTAGCCTCGACCCTTGCCTTGCTGTCCGGGGACAGCATCCGCTCGGGGTTGGTCCCGGTCATGGCGATCCCGGCCGGGGTGTGGAAGAACGGGGCGTCGTCTTCGCTCCGGTCGGCACCTGTGGCGATCAGCCGGAACAGGTCGTCCACGCACACGAGGACGGGCGGAAGGTCCGCTGCCCCACGAACGGTTCCTCGACCGACTGGGGCGTGGGTTACGCGGTGGCTGAGCCCCTTCGCGATCGCGCCCAGCGTGAACGCTGCCTGTTGGTAGCTGCACTCCCCCTGGATGAACACGACACCGCCGCCCTGCTCGATGAACTGGTGTGCCAGCTCTTCCAGCAGAACCGTCTTCCCGGTCCCGACCATGCCGGAGATGAGAATGTGCGCTTCCCGGGCGGGGTCGATGGTGACCGCGTCTTCGCTGCTCTGCGCGTCGCCGGTGTTGAGCTGCTCTGGTTTCCCTACGGGATCGCTCGTCGGGGCCGCTGCGGTGCTGCCGATCCTCAGCTGGATCGGGGCAGCTGCATAGCCTCCCATTGGCTGCACCGCGATGGGCGTGCGCTCGGACCGGAACTCCTCGGGCGAGCCCGTGTGCGACAGGAACAGTGGTTCGCCTGCTGCCACTACCCACTGGCCGTTCTCGGTCTGAGGGTTGAGCGAGGTGAGTACCCGGTCCTGGTGCGCCGACAGCAGCGCCAGCGGTACAGGCGACCAGGGCAGAAGACTCTTCCCGCGGCGTGGCGGCCCTACTACCAGAGCGCCCAGTTTCTCGGCGTCGAGAGTTGTTGTCTCCTGGTTGCGGACGACACGCAGGGCTTCGGTGTAGTTGCACCCGTTCTCTTTGGCGTAGGCCCGCGCGTTCTGCTGAACGCTGCGGGACACGTTGGGGTTGTTGCTCGTCATGATGGGACTCCCGTTTCCTGGTGGTCTTGGCGCTGCCCTTCCCGCACCAGGAGTTCGCCAGATCAGCAGTGGTTGTCCTGCCCGGGATGCCCTGTCGAGCTTGTCGTCGTCACAGTGACCAATTCATGCGTGCCGTGCGGGGGCGTAGTCACCGTTCGGAGTAGCGAAGTCCCGAAGTTCTCCGCGTCACCGCTGATATTACCTGCGCTGTCGGATCAACGGCAAGGACCCCGCACTGTCACCGTAAACGGGTAGTTTCGCAGGGGTCGGAACAACCGAACACGTCGAAAGGGCTACGCCATGGCTGACACCCGCACCCGTAGGTACCACGTTTCGCTCACCCGGAATGTGCACTGGGCAACTACCATCACCGCGCACACCACTGATGAAGCAGTCGACCTCGCACGCGGACTCGCCCCTGACGAGAGCGCCGCCACTCCGGGCTACGTACTCGGTCCTTGGAATGCAACCGCCCAGGTGATGGCACTCTCGGACGGACCTGTGCCGTGGGCTATCCGGCTCGGACTCGCCCAAGGTCACCTCGTCCCACGTCCGCACGAGCTGGGACGTTACGACGTCACCGACTCCGAGCCTGCAAACACCACCTTCGGATGCCCCGCAGACGATGACTGCATCCTGAACGCAGACCACTGGGGGCCGTGCAACGCCGATCGCATCACGGACCTCGCCGGGGGCGAGTCTCGACCAGCCCGAGTGAACCACGGGGTGCTCTTCTCCCTGTGCACCGATCAGGGAACCGCCATGTCTGAGACGACTCTGTGTTGGCAGCACACGGGCACGGGGCTATCTGACTCGATCAACGCTGCACTGTTGTCAGGCGACGCCGACCCTAGATGTGATTGGCAGGACACCACCCAGAACCCCGAGGTCGAATGCACCACCTGCGGGTTGCGCGGGACATTGTGACGCCACGTCACAATGACTGACGCTCATCCCCTTTCTCACGAGAGGGGATGAGCACCTTGGCGAAGTGGGTAGTGGGTGAGCTAGTTCCCTGCTGCCAGGAACCGGTCAACCACGTCACGCGGCGGCTTACCGTACGGAGACACCTTGATGCCCTTGGACCGCGCCCACGCCCGCACGGCCTGCGGGTCCGGTGCCGTGCTCGGCACGGTGCGACGCCGACGCCTCCCGGTGACCTTGCTGGCGGCACGCACATACTTGTCCATGACCTTGTCGAATTCGGCCAGCTCCTCATCGGTGAGGTCAATCGTGTATTCCCGCGACCGGTAGGTGAATCGAACATCTTGCCCAGACTCTCCGACCTCCCCATCTGACAGATCGCTCACGCAAGTGATGAGCACCCGTTGACTCATGTGCGGCTCCTTCGGTCCATGGCCCTGTACCCGCGACCGTAGCCAATCGGCTCAGTGGAATGGCGGATGCGCGCGCGGGCCGGTGCGGTTCGGTCGTCGCAGGTCGCTCTGCCGCGATCGGCCGCTTTCAGCGCGGCGGAGCGACTGGGACCTTCTCCCCGCGCCAGTGGGGATGCACCCACTGCATCCCGACCACCCCGATGCGCGGCGTCCTGTTGGCGTTATGCGGGGGACGGCCAACACCCACGCGGCTGTCGTGATTTGTCCCCTTGAAGCGAGTAGTGTCGGTCATTGTCGGAACCACGTGACCGAAAGGGAGACCCCTGATGTGTCGACCTAAACCGGGTAACCGGTGCAGCGGGTGCGCCACGAAAGCATTGACCGCTGCGAAGAACAGGCTCGACAAGGCCACCTCCTTGTTCCAGGAGACAGACGCTGCTGGCGGGTTCGATATGGCACCGGCGAAGCGACGCCGGGCGGAGCAACGTGTCGCGGACTCGCAGCTGAACATGCTGCACGCGACCCTCGACTACGACGCCTCCCCCGCTGGGATGGGTGAGCTGCGGAAGTCATTGCAGGCACTAGACGACACCGATCCCAAGACCAAGAAGGCCCACGATCGGCTAACTCGGCGGTTGGAAGGAGCACAGGCGTTGCGTGACGACCGCGCCCGCCTGGTGGCAGCGATGCCGACCGCGAAGGCCGCTACACCGCAGGCATCAGCAGCGCGATCCCGGCTGGGCCGCGCATACGCGGCGCTCTCGCTGGCGACGGCCCGGTCCCGGGCAGCTACCGGGCCGAACTCTGACGCGGAACAAGCCGTCGTGAAAGCCCGACGAGAGGCGTTCTCTGCCGACGTCGCATACCGGTTCGCGCAATCCGAGGGGACCCCCGACCCGGCTCACTTGTCCGCAACCGAGGTGCAAGCCATGCGCCGCGCGACACCCGACAGTCAGCGGGCCGTTTCGGCGATGTCGCACATGCGAGCTGCGGTAGCCGCCGGGCATCACCAGGACGCGCCCACCGGGGAACTCGAAGTGTTGGAACGACGAGTGCACAACGACCTTGGTTTGAACGAGCCCGCACCAGCAGAGCGCGACGACCCAGCGAGAACAACCCGTGAGGGCAACCCGCAGGGCCGAGCACGAGCAACCAGCAAGGGGAAGCAGGGCGTTTTCCAGTCTGGGTCGCGCGGATCACGCCGGAGCGGTCGCATCCTCGACAAGGTTGAGAACGCGATCGGCGACGAGCTGGACGCGCAGCCGGGACGGCAACAGTCCGGGACTCCGATCCTGCCTGGCCCTGTCTAAGCCACCAGAGCTGCCAAGGTCACTCTTGGCCACCTACCAGCTCTCTGTGTGGTCGGCACGGGCTTGCAACACCTTCACGGGTGCGGCTGAGTTCTTCGGCCCCGGCACGGCCCGGTAGAGGTCGCCCCACAGCTCCTGAGGTGGCCGTCGAACGCTGCCTGCCTTCCGACGTACCCGGTCGGCTATCACTCTCCGGAGCGCGGCTGCTTCGTCTCCTGCGCTCTCGATGCGCACCCCGGTGACGTGCTTCTTGCCGATCACCTCGTTGAGGCCGCCGTGGACCTGCGCGTGCCGGATAGCCGCAGCACGGTCGCTGTCCGTTTGGGACTTCGCGGCGGCACGGGCGCGTGCCGCCTTCTTGGCGGCCTCGCGAGCCTGTTCATCGCTCTTCGCGAGTAGTGCGGCCTCTTGCTCGGGCGTGAGGAGACCGGGCAGGGTGCCCTCCTCGTCATCGTCATATGGGGCACCTGAGATGACGTCATGGAACGATGCGGTGGCTTCGATCAGGTCCCACCCCTTCTCGTCTTCACCGTCCTCGCTGTCGGGTGCAGGGTCGGGGACCGGAACGTCGAGGTCGTCCCCCTCGGCCGGTGGCGCCAGCACATGGTTCCGTTCGGTTTCCATCGCAGCTGCCAGGCCGAGTAGCCGGGTTACAGCAGGGAGGAACACGGTCGCTGTCTCGCCTCGCCGTCGTGCCCGCACCACACGGCCCACGGCCTGGGCGAAGAACAACGGGGTGGATGCGGTGGTTGCGAACCCGAGGACTGCGGCCCGGGGCACGTCAACACCCTCCGACACCATCCGCACAGCGATCAGCGCCTTCGCGTCAGGGTCGTCACGGAAGTCGTGGATCGCGTCTGACGCGGCCGGGTCATCCGACAAGATCAGTGCCGGGCGGTACCCGTTCACCGACTCCCACACGTCGGCATACGCGCGGGCAGTGTCCTGGTTGGAAGCAAGCACCAACGCCGCAGCATCAGGGATCGTCCGGGCGCGCAGCTCGGTTAGGCGGTGCTCCATCGCTGCGAACACGTGCCCGATCCATTCACCATCCGGTGACAAGGCAGCCTTCCACGCTTGTTCCTCGGTGGACCTAGTCAATGTTGGGTCACCGAGCATCGCCGCATAGGTCTCCCCTGCCCGCGATGACCACGAGGTAGACCCCGAATACGACGCGAACACGACCGGCCGAACCACCCTGGCTTGCAACGCTTCCCGGTACCCGTAGGTGAAGTCGGCCACCGATTCGAGGGTGCCAGGATCAGCGGGCGGTGGAACTTGCTGGTAGGTGACGTGCGGTATCCGTGAGTTGTCCGACCGGAACGGTGTGCCAGTGATCCCGATGCGGTGCCGGGCGTGCTCGAAGGACTCCACCAGTCCCTCACCCCAGGAGTTCTGGTCTCCTGCATGGTGTAGCTCATCGAACAGGACGACGGTGTTGGTGGTGCGGCAGCGGGCGTCGAATACTGCCGGTGCTTGCGCAACCTGGGCGTAGGTCGCGACGACACCGTCTGCGTCCTTGGGGAGGCGTTCCCGGTTCGGGGTCGCCCGCAGGTCGAACCCGGCATCGGCCGCAGCGGACACCCACTGGTTCCGCAGGTGGTCCGTTGGGGTCACGACGATGAGACGGCGAACACCCTTGTTATTGAACACGTCCCGTGCCAGCGCGAGCCCGAACGTGGTCTTCCCAGCACCGGGGGTTGCGGTCACCAGGAAGTCACGGGGGTAGGTGTCCGTGAACTGGGTCAGGGCCTGTCTCTGCCAGGCACGCAAGGGCTGAGTCACGGCCACCACGGTAGCGGCGGAGGCGGGTCACCCACGGCTGGCTCAGGTCGAGTGCGGAGTCTCCGTCCTGCTACCTATCAGTTGGCCGCACAGTGTCAGTGCCCGCCCATAGTGTCGTGTCTGTCGGAACATCAAACCCAGATTCATGGAGGGCATTCCTATGTCATGTTACGAATGGGAGCACGGGACGATCACACTGCCGTCAGCGGCGGTCGCACCGTTGAAGAAGGCGTTGCGTGAGCAGCACAACCAGAAGGTCACAGCAGTGACCGCTCAGGCCAAGAACTGGCACCGGAAGCACACCACCCGATCACGTGACGTGTACGAGAAGCGGATGGTCAGCGCCCGATTGGACTGCCACGTGGAGTGCATTCTGCGGCAGATGCTGCGCCGAACCAAGTCGGCGCCTGTCACCCCTACACAGGCCGATGCGGCAGCCGCCCGGTTCACTCGGGCGACGAACCGGACCACGTACTTCCCCGTGTATGACGACCAGGGGTATGAGGCAGGGTCGATCACTTTCGACGGTCGCAATGTCACCTGGTCGGTGGACGAGAACAATCACGCTGTCGAGCACGCCCACGACGGGCCTACCGGGACGCTGTTCTTCTCGATGCTCGAACGAGTCTCGTTCACGCGGGGCGCAGGTGGGGTGATCGTCGGGAATGACGAGTACACACGCGACGACACTGAACCCGGTGGCGGCGGGAACTACATCACACACCGGTACGGCCCACTCGGAAAGCACACTGACAGCTGGCGGTGACAAGCTCGAACCTGGTTGTTCTCCAACAGGATTCGCCTGTTGGAGCGCAACCGTTCGGTCTTCTCTGACCCTACCGGCGCAAAGAACACACCGCAGCCCACACGAATACCGCCGCACTGACCACTCGCACGCCTGCCCCATTACCTACCCCACCGCCTCTGTTTGCTGGGGTCGGTACGGGCGCAGTTTCGAGGCGTGACTTTGGAGCTTCGGGGCCGCTGTCCAAGAGTCTGTCGAGGCCCTGGATCACGAGGTCTATCAGCACCGCTCCCGATACCGCTATGGCATAGTCTCGATCGCGCCCAGCCACGCCGGTGATGACTCCGAACAGTGCAGTGACAACGATCAGCGCCTGCAAGCTCCTTGGAGCGGATCGCATCGTCACGTGGGCTGCGAAGAAGACCGCTGTCCCCAAGCCCCATGTAGAAAGCGCGGCTGCTGTCTCGTTTCCCGGTGAACGGCCGAGGAACAGACCTGCGCCCACGAGCAGCACTTCGCAGGCTGTGAAGGCCACCGCGAACTTCAATCTGTGGCGCAGGTTGCCTACGAACCACAGGCCCGCTGCGGCTAGGACCGCGGCTACGACGACGGCTGCCAGAGCCGTCGCGATGAAGTCCACGACGGGGAAACTCGCCTCACCTGTGGCGACCACGGGGTCTGCCCAGTGACGCAGTGTCACGCTTGCCTACGGTTGTCTCCCGGGGAGACGCTTGGCCACCCTGGTCCGGCGAGCATGTTGTCCGCTCCCCTGCCGGTCTTGGCTGCGTGGGCAGATGCCCTTCCGGCGAGTCTGTCGGCTGCTTCGTTCAGTGCGTGACCGTTGTGTCCCTTGACCCAGGACAGGTGGGTGGCGCCGGTCCGGTTCGTCTTGGTGGCGTGCAGCGCTTGCACGAGTTCCTTGTTCGCGATGGGCTTCCCGTCCTTAGTGGTCCACCCGCGGCGGGCCCACCCGGCAGCCCATTTCATCGCGACGTTCACGACGAACTCAGAGTCGCACAGCATCTTCACCGGCACATCATCGGGGATTGCGACCAGGGCACGATATGCGGCGGTCAGTTCTGCAACAATCGAGGTGGCATGTGTCAAACTGCCGCATTCCCAGCGTGTTTCGCTGACTACCCATGCCCATCCGGCTGCACCTGGGTTCCCGCGGCTGCTTCCGTCTGTAGCGACAATCACGACGTCATCTGTGCTCACGTCCGTGACCATACCGGTTGCGCAGGATCACCCCGCGCTCCACAGGGACTGTCTGTGGTTGCGTGTAGCGTCACTCGCTGTCGGAACAAATCACGTAACTGCCAAGCACGGGAAGGTGTTCCTAGTGACTGAACACTCCACGACCCGCCCACTTCCCCGAACTGGACGCATCGCAAGGAAACTCACACGATGGCTGCCTCCAATGCTCGTGGCCGCGTATGCCGCCGCCCGCGCAACCAGTGACACGCGGCCGGTGTTGCAGCTCATCGCCGGGGCAGCAATCGCCCTACTCGTGGCCGCACTCACAACCCGAGACCACCGCTCCATGACCGCACGACACCCGATGAACGAATTTTGTCCCCGCCAAGAGGTGGGTTCCATGACCGCCCGCACGTACTATCGACAGTAGAGGCACCACCCGGCGCCTCCCGGAGACACCAAGAAGGAGGCGCCCAATGCTTCACATCTTCGCTTACCTGGTGACCGCCGCCCTGACGGTGGCTGCGGTCCGCTCGGAGTTCTTCCGGGCCAGCCTGAACCCCTGGAAGGCCCAGTACGCCCGCGGCGGCATGGGACCGCTGCTGACCAGCCTGGGTTGGTTCGTCGTGGTCTACACGTTCACCCGGTGGGCCCTTGGCCCGACCGTGGCGCTCGTCCCGACCGTGATCCTGCTCGTGGTCGCGGTTGCCCCATGGGACCGTCCGCGCAAGACCCTGCCGGACAGCATGTCCGTGCAGCACGGCCCCGTCGAGTACGGCAAGGTCGCGCCGATCCCGGCAGAGCCTGGCGAGGCACGCGACCAGCATGCTCTGGTCGCACCGGCCCCGGTCCTGACCAACACCGACCAGGAGACGTTCGAGGACCTGGCACGCCGGTTCAACCAAGACTGAGCCCATCCCCGCTGTGGAACCGCAGCGAGCACGGATGAAGCGCCCCACACGAGTTTGTGTGGGGCGCTTCATGTTTCGCCTGTCGCCGTAGCAATTGCCGGACGGATGAGCGCCTCAGAGGCCGCTGTCGTCGGTGCGCGCCTTCAATCGGTCGAGGTAGGTTCGCGCGATGCGCAAACGCGTGACCTCAGGCTCGTGTGCTTCGGATGCCCGCGCCCTGAGCGTGGCCACCGCCGCATCAATTCCGTCGTTGGCTTCCTGCTGGGGTGTGCGTCCCTCGGGGCCGAACGGTTCCTTACGTGCCTTCTTCGGGAGTCCCGAGAGGGCTGCAACCACATCGCATATTGCGACTGCAACGCCGCGCGCTTCCTCTTGGACCGGAATCGACCACCCGTGCACCGCTGCTGCGGCCTCTGCGGCTACCTGCGCGTCTGTGTGGCGCCCCTGCGACCGAAGCGCCTTTTCAGCAGCTATCAGGACCGGCGCGACCGCGTTCTTGCTCTGTGCCGCATCATCGAGAATGTGGTTAACCCACGCTTGTCGATCCCGGTTGGCCCTTCGTTCACGGACGGCAGCGGACTCCCTCTCAGCTCTCTTGGCCGCCGCTTCATCCGTGACCGTCGCCGCGTCCCGCCGTTTATCTTCGTCACGCGCCTGAGCCAGCACATGCCGGGCGACCTTCAAAGGGATCGGTCGTCGTTCACCAACAAGCTGAGCAACGGCCGCGGCCAGCTCCTCCTGCGCCGGTTGCGGGTCCGTCGCGTATTCCCTTTTCGGAAGAAACGCGATGATCGTCGTGGCGATCGCCGCCGTCATCATCACCGCTGCGATCCAGCCCGCGACTGCTCCCAACAACCAGTTCGCTCCGACACCGGCACCAATGATGAGACAGAACACGAAAGTTACGACGAAGACGGCCCCATCGCCCGGCTCTGGGACGTCGCGTTCGACTTTGATCAGCCGTAACGGGTTACCAGGCTCGACCTGCACGTAGTAACTCATCCGCCGGTTCCTTTCTCGATGACGGCGATCGTAGCGACTCCGCCCCTTCGGCCAGTTCGCAAGAACAACTGCCCCGCATGGTGATTCAGGCTGCCTCAGGCGGGTGGGAGCACGTAGTCGGCGTACACGCCCATGTCGAACAGGAACCGGTCAGACACTTCCTGCTGGGTCTGTGCCGGGTCGCGGTGTCGTGCACGGTCCAGTAGTTGCCCCAGTCGGCTGCGGCGCCGCCACACGTGCTCAGGTCGGGCCAGCATCCACTCACGCAAGGCCCGCACCTGCACCAGGTGCACTTCACGATCCATTACGCCTCCGGTGACCGGGTCCTCCGCGCCGTAGACCGTCAAGGTGATGACGTCGTTCGGCATCTGCATGCGGTCGTTGAACACCAGCACCGGTTCGACGGCCGCCTCCGGCAGGCTCAGCGCAACCTCGACCTTGCGGGCCTCGAAAAGTGGCGCGGCAAGCCGTTCGACCAGCCAATCAGCGGACCCGTTGATGCGGTACTCGATGAACTCATCGCCGCTCTCGTCAAGGATCGAGGATTGGGTGAGCTTCCCGGCCCAGTTCTTGGAGTCGAGCACGAACACACCGGAGCGCCCGATCGCCAAATGGTCAACGTCTGCATGCGTGCCAGGCAATGACCGAGAGTGCAGCACCGACCATTGCGCGGGCAGCTCTGACAGGACATCGCCAGTCGTTTGCTCCGCTTCCAACCCTGCGGCGACGTTCTCCGGCGTGAAGTCATCCTCCGACGGGATACGCGTCGGCAGCGCACGACCGGCCCGGACGCGCATCCGGCCACCGCCGAGACGGGACCGGACACGTGCCACAGTCACCTGCCACAGCAGCAGGGCGCCGGTGCGCCACACGATGACGCCGACGACCCAGGCGACCGCCAGCAGGCCGCCTTGCCACGGCCACACCAGCGATACGGCTCCGGCGACCAGGCATCCGGCGTGGCCGACCAGGACGGTGACAAGTCGTGACCCGTTGTGCCGTTCCGTCATGAACGCCCCAGCAGCTGCCGCAATCGCGGCGATGATGACCCCTGGGTTTGCAGTAACGGCATGCCCTGTCATTGCGGGCAGAACCCACACCACGATCATGACTGTGGCCAGCAGGGAGGCGTTCGCACCCAGTGCAGCCTTGTTACGGATCGCAGCCTGCGCCGTGAAGCCGAACACCACGATCAACGCGGCGAACACCAACCCGATGAGCGGGCCGAGTGTGATCGCCGAGAGCAGGTACAACACCACCAGCGGCAGCGCCCATCGGGCGATCCTCCGGTCAAATTCGAGTTGCCTGTTGATTCGGTCACGGACCTGCACCAGGCGCAGTAGCCCATTCCCAGCGACTGCGTCGCGGCGGCCCTTGCGGGTCTTCGATCCGGTGCCCATCAATGCCTCTCAGTGTCTCTGTCACTGCTGTGTGGGTTGTTCTGACACCCCACACGCTACGGGTCGATGAGGGTCACTGGTACCCGGGTTTGTTGCCCCGTTGTCTGATGACATAGGTCGGGGTGGCAGCCGCACAATTTGAAGGACACACCCATGCCCTCGGGCGGCTACCACCCCTTGTATCCCCGCAACTCGCGCCGCCGCACTCACCACAAGCGCGAGGGTTTCCCTATTGCCAGTCTTGGGGACAATCAACACCCATGGTGGGTGTCATGCTCTGACGGCCCCGTTACCTTCGGGCCCGCTCTGGTGGGGGCGGCGGTGCTGCGACTTCGATGTCTCGCAGCGCCTCCTGAACCTGTTCTTGTTCAACGCGTTTCAACGCGCGAGGCTTGCGGTCCTCGCGTTCCGCGGCACGACGTGCGTTCTCCTTCGCCGCGAACTCGTCTCGCCGCTGCCGGTCGCGTCGCGTGGTGTAGGTCGGGGCCTCACCGGACCGGGTTGCCCGACGGGTTGAACCGTCGCGGGCGCCGGTCCGGTTGACCGTCCCAGCCTTCAAACCGTCGATGCCGCCACGGTCTCTGCGGGCTGCCAAGCCACCCGCTGCGGCGCCCTTGGCTGTTGCGGCAACCCCGGTCCGTGCCGCTGATGCAGTTCCCTTCGCAGCCCCCCACGTTCCGGAAGCAACTCGCTGTCCTCGGCTGGGCCGGTTCTCGTTCGCTTCCGCCTGCTGCTGCGCGATTTCCTTGTCGTAGGCCGCGGTCTCTTCCTTCATGAATCCAGACAGTCGCTGCTTGCGCTCGTCCTCGGTCATCTTCTCGCGGTCCTTCGGCTTCAACGCCGAGAACCGGCTCGCTGCCCGGGCCTTGATCGCCTGCTCGCGGGCGGGACCGCTGACCCGTGACTTCTGGTCGCGGCGCTTCTCCATGGAGTTGCGTCCCGCCGCGACGCCGCGGTTGGCGCCGCGGAATCCTGCTGTGGCTGCACCTGCGGTCGCGCCTGCGAGGACGCCACCGCCGCGGCGGGTCGTCACGCGTGCGACGTTGCTCCCGGTGCGGCGGGTCGTTTGTCCGGCGCGGGTGACGTGCTCGGTCGGGTCGAACATGTTGTCACCGCCCATGTTCGGGGTGAACGCGTCTTCCTGCGCGGCCTTGACGAGACGGAACATCGCGATGATGAGGACCAGCAGCAGCAGGCATTTCCACCCGAGCGCGATGTTCGATTGGGAAAGGATGGCCGACACGATGACTGCGCCGAGCAACTGCACGAGTCCGAACACGAACCCGAGGATGCTGGACTTGGCCCAGGTCTGCATCAGTGACCGCAGGTATTTGTGGGTGGCCGGGTATGCCGCGGCGAGGCCGACGATCGGAAGGGCGAGCAGCAGCAGGATGGGAACGGCGTTCCATACCAGGGACAGCAGGCTGGTGATAACCACGACTGCGCCGACGAGCAGTGCTGCGACGGTGCCGCCGATCGCGCCGGTCATGCGTGAGGATGCGTTGTCGCCACGGAACGAGTCCCAGTCACCGTACTTGCCGTTGACATTCGGGCCAGGTCTGTTGTGGTCCTGCGGTGCCAGTTTGGAAAACACCTGGTAGTAGAGCGCGAACTGATCCTTGTTCGGGTCCAGTGCGTGGCTTCCGTCAGCTGACGGTGTTGGGTTCTGCGGGGGCGGCGAACTCGCCTTCTTCCCGCGCAACAGGTAGTCACCGTCGTTGCTGAACGCCTGGGCGGCGAGCAGCACGATCCGCAGATCCTTGGTGCCAGTGGTCGACCAGGTCTTCTGTCCTCCATCGAACTGGCCGGTCTTCACCTTGGGGTTCCACCCCGTGATCGGGTTCAACCCCTTCTGCCCGAACATGACCTGAGACCAGGGCTGGAACACCATCGCCTGCCACAAGCGGCAATCAACCACTCGTTGCGCGGCGTTGGGCTGCCCCTTCGGCAGGTAGCACGGGTCGTTCACCGAGGAGGACCCAACGACCTGGGAGGCGATGAATGACAGGGCCGACTCACGTGTGTCATTGATGGTCGCTGCGGCCCAATAGAAGTTCGGGTCCTTCCCGGTAGCTACCGGGGTCGATCCGGCGGTGTTGCTGAGTTTCGTTGGTGCCAGCAGGAACCCGACGAGCAACAAGGACCCGAAGACCCAGCCGATGCCGGTGATCGCGGCCCGGGTGTTGTAGCCCTTGAACAGGACCCAGAAGCCGCTGAGGATGACCATGATCGTCGCACCGGGAATGAACAGCTGGTCCCGCATCTTGCCGACCGTGGGCGACATCGTCTCCATGATCTGCAACAGCGGACCCGAGTCCGCGGCGCGCTCCTGAATGCCGATCTGGCTACCGGTGATGAAGCGGTCAACGTCGAAGACTTCTTGCGCCATCAGATTCATCATGTAGCGGCTGATCGAGCACGACCGGGCGTTGCCCTTGTTCGACAGTGCGCTGGCCGAATACAGCTGCGTGGTGGTGGAGAACTTCTCGCCACGCATCCCGAAGCGCTCGAACACCGTGTAGGGGCCGGGCTTACTCGGGGAGGCGTAATACTTGTTCGGCGGCAGGAACGACGACTCGCCACCGACCGATTCCGGGGACACGTTGTTGTAGGTGCTGTCCACCATGCACTGGATGTTCGGGATGATCCCCGCGTGTGCGGTGGTCTCCGGGACCGACATACTGACCGATACCCCGATACCGCCGAGGAACAGCACCGCCAGCAACATACGGATGGCTTTGCGCCAGTACCGGCGCACCGAGTGGTGCCGGTGCGGGCGGGGTGTGGCCTGGGGGCGCACGGTCTGCCCTGAGGGGCCAACACGGGTCACTCCCGTCTTGACCACTCGTGCGATGACATCTGATTCGGGGATGTCTTCACGGGTGCGGGGTCGCCATGTCACCTCCCCCGCCATCGCGATCGCAGTCATGTCACTGCTTCCTTCCGGTGGAGGTCAGGCCGCTGTCGACGGCGGTGTCATCCGCCATTTCGCCGGTGATGGTTGCCGCCGCGGGTGTTTCACTCGTCGGGGCATCGTTTGCCGCGCTGAGTTCGGCGTCCATGTGGGCGCGGTCCTCGTCGGTCAGCTCGTTCACATGGAGGTCCTTTTCGGCCTCGGTGATAGCGACGTACACGTCGCTGCCTCGCATGAAGGACCAGTCGTCGGGGTCCGGGCTGATCGGCGCGGACTGGCGGATGGGACGAGTCTTAGGGTTGGTGTCGGTGGCGGCCAGGAACTCGGTGAAGACCAGGTCGACTTCGACGGTGGCGACGCGACTGTCGACGTCGCGCATCATGTTGACGCCGGTGCGCATGTTGCCGCCTGGTTCGTTCTCGTGCCGGAGGGCGTCTGCGGTGCGGGCGTTGTCTTCGCGGCCAAGCAACGGGAGCACGTTCCTCGCCTCCCGCTTGGTCTTTTGCAGGTAGGCGAAGATCGTGTGGAACTGGTTACCGGAGGCTTCGACCGCGCCTTCCTCTTCGATCTGCGCGAATCGTGCTGCCTGCTGGTCGATCATCCAGACGACGAAGAAGTACGACCGGCCCTGCGCGAGCGAGGTGAGGAGCATCTGTCGTCCGGCGGGCAACGCACTGATCGCGTACGCCTCGTCCACGAACATCAGCTTCGGGCGCAGACCGGGTTTGCCGGTCACCGGGTTGGGCTCTTGCGCGACCTCCAACATTTGCGAGGCCATCCGGGTGACGAGATACATGATGGTGGTCGTCAGCCGGTGCTCCCCATTCCAGTTGTCCGGGTTGGGGTCCTTCGGCAGGTTCATGCCACGGGTGGTGAAGATCGTGCGTCGGCGGTCAAGCGCCCCGATGTTCCGCGGGTTTTCGGCAAACACCAGGCGGGCATAGGGCGCCCCACGCAGGGTTTCCAAGATCGCTGCGGCTGTTTCGAGGTTCTTGGTCGTCTCGTAGTTCGCGTCGTGGCTCTTGGCGTGATCCGCCTGACGGATCACGTCGTTCACGATTGCCCACATTGACGGGCGCGGCACGCCAGCGGGGTCTTGGTTGGTGCGGCGGGCTTCTGCGACCGCTTCGTCGTGCGTCCTCTTGGCGTTGTTGATCGCCACCGACAACGGGTGGCGGCACAGCCCGTAGTCGGCGCGGCCGAGGAACATCTCGAACACCGTCTGCGCCAGCAGGAACCCTTCGCTGACGGTTCGCGCGAGCTGGAAGATTTCGAGGATGCCGTCTTCGGATCGGGCGATGTCGATGATCTGAGAGTCAGCCCAGAACCGCGGATTGACCGGCGTGAACTTCGAGCCTTCCTCCGGCTTGCCGAGGATGCCACGGTCGAGTTCGTCATCGAATCCGGGCTCATTGACCTGCGGTCCGAAGCTGATGTAGAGCACGAACTTGCCGAAATCGACCTTGGGGTCGATGGCAACTGTCCGGACGCCAGACTCCGACTCCATGAAGAACTTCAACAGCGCGAGGGTGGACTTTCCGCCGCCAGATGCGCCGACGGTGCCGACGCCACCACCGGACTGCCGTTCCGGTCCAACATGCGTGGAGAAGTGCGTGGGCACCCCGTCGCGGGTTGTTCCGATGTAGTCACCGACAAACCCAAGCAGCTCTCCGTCACGACCGGGCTGTGGGTTATCGCCGACCTCGGACCCTGTATTGGGGAGTCCGATCGCAATGACTTCACTTTCGTGCAGTCGCACGAACGGGGCTACGACGGTCAACCCGCTGGGGGCATCCCCTGGGAGCATCGCTTGCAGGGCACGCCACTGGTACCGAGGCGGGCGAACGAACTGCCGGTCGAGGTCGGTCTTGATCATCTGCCGAACGTCGCGCTGCAACTGCTCCATCTCTTCAAGGGAGTCCGCTGACAGTTGCAAGATGATCTGGGATTGCAGACCCGGGAAGGGACGGTTATCGAGGTCAACGACAAGCTCTTCGGTGCGCTGCCGCTGTTCGAGCATGTTGGAGTCAGGCTCCCGACCCGACTTCCGCATGTCAGCGATTTCCTCTTTGAGGTCATCGCGCATGTCCTTGGCATCATCACGGAACTCCCGCGGCGGGATGAGGTTGGTGCGCACGCACACCTCAATTTGCTCCGGTCGCTGCGCCATCCACCGAATCCATGCCCGATCAAGGTTGAACTTCTCCCGGGACGGCCAGGACGCGGCGACAAGGAACGTCGTGTAGGACGTCTGCGTGGTGCCCTGCATCTCTGGCGGGGCATAGGGGTCGTCCACTGTTTGCCGGAGCACGAGGTGCGTCTTGGACTTGTTCTCGCCTTGCAGGTTCGCGACGAGCTGGAACTGTCCGTCACCCCACGGCCGCGACGGGAGGTAGTCGACCACCCCGGGCATCAGGTGCCCATGCATTGGTTTGCGGATCAACCACAGCAGGTCATCACGCGTCATGGGCGAGCAAGCGAGGGTGTTCAGCCGGGCCAGCAGGTTATCGACATCCCTGTGCCACACCTTGATTTGATCGCGGCCAATGGACTCGGCGTGGACGCCACTGATCTGCTCGTCCAAGGCTCGGTTGATGGCCGCTTCACCACGCGGGGTGACGGTGGCGATCTTGACAAGGATGTAGACCTCAGGGCGGGTCGTCTGCTGCGCTTCGAGCAACGCGGCATGACGGTAGGTGATCTTGTTATACATCTCCGTCGGGTCCCACGCTGCGACGATCTTCTTCTCCGCCCACTGACCGGTTGTGATGGGGCGGTGAGTCACCCTGACCATGGCGGGGACCGGCTTGTCGCCTGTGGCGAGTTCCTGCACGGCTATGTTCGCCGCGACGACCTGGTCGCGAAGTTCGGCCTCTGACAGCTGTTCGTCGGTGATCGGCAGGAGCCGAACCCCGGTCCACACAGAGTTGTCGAATACGAAGAGACGGTCGTCGGCGTACCGGTACGGGAGCCGACGTGTCTCCTCTCGGGACGTCCGGTCACTGGCACCGTCGCTGTTGCTGCCCTTGGTCTTCTTTGGCGACTCGTCCGGACCAGTGGCATCTTTCGCTTCACGCCTTTTCTTGACCCACAGGGCACCCCCGAACGCGGGTACTCCGATGAAGATCAACACGAAGAGCGGGAGGAAGGCGATCAAAACGGTGTCCTTGGGTGGTGAGACAAGGGTGTGGGTGTGGGTGTGTCAGCTGCGTCGGTCGGGTTCCCAGAGGATGACCTGCCAGGTCACGTGGGTGGGTTCGGTGTCTTCCCCGTACCCGTTGAACGTGCGGGGCTGCCGCCAACGCCAGTCGAAGTCGAGCAATAACCAGTGCCCTGGCTTCATCGAGTCCGGGCGAAACTTCTCCCAGCCCATTCCGGTGATGACGGCGAACACGACCGCGAGGAGGAACCCGATTGCTTGAATCCAAACGGCTCCGAGCAGGAGACCCAGCAGGATCGCGACCGTGAACGTCACGAGACCAACCACGAATCCGACACCCAGGGAGGGAAGGTAGACGCCGGGCAGCCGTATCTCGTTGAACGTCCACATGCGCTTAGCACGCTGCTTGATGTCCGTATGGTCGAGTGCTTCAATCGCGCGGGTTGGCTCGTTCTCTGACATTGGTGAGGTCACCTCCTATCGCAGTGAGTCGAGTCGGGGTTGTTACGACGGGACTCAGCCGAGGGACTTCGCCATCTTCATGATGGCTCCCGCGATCGCGGCGCCTCCACCGATCAGGATGATGCCGCACAGGACGGTGCCGCCGCCGCTGATGGCTTTACGGATGCCACCTTCGCCTGCGAAGAGCAGGCGCACGCCGAGCACGATGATCGCAATGACCGCGAGGGTGCCGCCAATCGCGATGAGCTGGTTCTGAATACTGCTGAGAAGAGATGCCATGTCCGATTCCTCCGGTGAGCGGGTGTGTAGGTCCTGCTGTTCTCATTGTGCCATTGGTGTTCGTCACGTCGCATCATCCCAAGGCACGCTCGTGAATCGCCTGCTACTTCTTCTTCGGCGGCGTCTTGGCCTTGGTCGTCGTCTTCGGCTTCGGCTTCGGCTTCGGCTTCGTCTTCGGCGGGGCCGACTTCGAGGGAGTCGACTGCCGAGGAGTTGGTGTGCTGGATGGTGACGGTGTTGACTTCGGCACGCCCGGATTGCCCGACCCGGAAGGACGTTCGCCGGTAACGGTGTTCACTGCGCCTGCGGCGATGTCTTTCACGAACCAGTGCCCGTTCGAGCGTGACAGGGTGACCCGATAGCCCTGGCCTGTCGCACTGTTTCCGTTGGTGCCCTTCATGTCGACGGTGACGTCGGCCTCGACCGACATGCCGTCCTTGTAGGTGAACGACTGGCTGGCGCCCTTGTCGTGCACCGCGCCCTTCGGCGGGTACACCGTCACTGCCTGGATTGTCGGGTCGGTGTATGCGCCCGAGAGACCAGTGGCTGATGCCTGTGACGCGCCGGGGAGCAGGAACTGGGACAGGTTCGAGCTGGACGAAGTCCAGGCCGTGAAGAACTGCGGCATGAAGTCCGCCTTCAATGTCGCGCTCAGGTCAGTGTCGGCCGTGCGTGTCTTGATCTTGTCCGGGTTTACCGTTCCCATCGGTGGCAGCGGAAGAATCCCGACCGCGCCCACGACCCTGGGGTGCGTGCCGTTGGTGCTGTTGCCGAATGCAACGGGCACGGTGTAGTCACCTGCGGTGCCATCACTCAGCGTCACCTGCATGGTCAGGTAGTAGCCGCCCGGGACACCCTCGATCTTCTGAGCTTGCCCGGTGGGTACTGCCGCAACGACCTGCCGATCGACGGAGCTGCCACCTGGATCGCACGAAGTGTCATCAGCGCCAGCGTTCATCGCCTGGTACGCGGCCTGCCGCTTCTGCTCCCTGGGATCAGGTTCACTGTCGGAGCGCTCGGGGTACCGAGTGAGACACACGTCGAGATATCGGCTCGCGAACGCTGCGCCGGATGCGGTGTCGAAGTCCGACACGTGGTACTTCGCGAGGTCATTGGTTGTCACGTTGTCTTTGTGGGCCAGTGACCTGGTGGCGCCCACCGCCAGGTACGAACCCGCAGAGCAACCGCCGAGCAATGCCAACACCCCGGCGCCGATGAGGATGTAGCGGGTAGCGACCGTGACCTTCCGGTCATTGTGCAGCTGCTTACCCGGTGCTGGAACGTCAAGGAGAGCCTGCTCCTTCTTGCTCTGCCCTTCCTTCTCTGCGGCCGGGGTCTCAGCACCGGTATTGGCTTCCGCCCTTTTATCTTTCGGTTTCCCGAGGCTGATGCGACGTGACCGCTTCGTCTTCTTCGCAGTCACCGACTGGTCGGTCCCGCCGCTGTCCTGCTGGGGAGCTGGTTCCTGGGGTGCCAGACCGGTGCCCTGCGGCGGAGGTTGCCGGGTGACGGTGCCGCGGACTGGGGCACTGGTTGGGCCGGGAGCTTTGGTTGGGTCCAGCGGCGGCGGGACAACCGGGTGGCTGCCCTGCGGCGGGGCCTGCCGGATCGGTTGGCCAGCCATGGGTCCACCCTGGTAAACCCGCGGGGCAGTGTTCCCTGCGGTGTTGCCGGGCTGACCATTCGATGCCGCGGGCTTTGGGTTGCCAGGTGGTGTCTGCGGCGTTCCTTGGCGATCACTCATGGAATCGGTGGGTCCCCTGCGTCGGTTCGGGTGTGTGGCGCGGGGTCTACGGTTCCCGCGTTGTTAGAAGTTCCACGTCGGGGTGTCGGGGTCATCGACTGGTGTTACGACGTGCCTTTCATCAACTGGCACTCTACCCGTCGGGTCGTCCACCTCAACGGCATCACCATCAGAGGCGTCGGAACTACCCACTATCGGTGCGACGGCGGTCTCCTCGCCGGTTGGCGGCAGCCACTCGGAGCCATCATCGGGGTAGTCATCGTCGGCTGCCGGACCGTCATCGACCAGTTCGTCCGGGGCGAACCCAAACCCACGAGCGGACGCAGGAGCGTCGGCAGCCCACGCATCGGCCGGTCGACGCGTGGGAATCGGCTGCGTGGCCGTGTGACCTTGTGGGATCGGCTGCGTGGCACCGTGGTCGGTGCCGGGCAGCCTGGTTGGGTGCTGCGACGGCGGATGCGTCACCTGCTCCGGGGTAGCCTTTGCCAGGTCGACCCGCCCATGGGTGCCTATCGCGGCGGGATGGGGTTCGTTGGCGGTCACCGTCGTGGTGGCCTGTCCTGTTGTGGCCAGCACGTCAGCTGGGACCACTACGGACTTCAACACTTCGTACCAGTGGCCAGGTCCCGATTTGAACGAGTGCGCGATGCGGGGCTTGGGTTCTTTTGCAAACCACAGGAACTCGAACCTTCCGGTCTTCTGGAACGCTCCCGCGTCGGCTGCCCGCTCCCGCACTGGGGTCGGCTGAATTTCCCCGGTGTTGGCGGCTTTCAGGTTGGACCCGAAAGCTCCACCGGAGAACTCCTTGCTGCTGCGGGCGTACTTCTTGGTGACCATCTCAGTGAGTCCCGAGAGGGCTTCCGCAGACTGCTCATCGTTGATGGAGAACGCGACGACGTTGCCTGCTTGGTCCAATACACGGCGAGCGAAGGAATCAGTGCCAGTGACGGCGACGATGTCGTGCCATGACTGGGACGACAGGATCGGGCGGACGTCAACGTCGCCTGCCTTGTTGAGCAGGCCGAGCACGGCTTCGGACCCTGCCGACCCGAACTCCTCAATCTGGACGTAGAACGACTCCCATGGGGGTGCTGCGTCCTTCTTCCCTGTGCGTTGCCGGTGTTCCGACAGTTGGGCGCGTAGCTCAGCGATGGCGTTCTGCATGTCGAGGATCACCAGGGTGCCGATCATGCGGGACAGGTCGCCATAGTCCTGTACGGACAGCGAAAAGACCACAATTTCGTTGTTGAGAACCGCGTCCACCAGGTCGATGTTGAGGTCCTTCAACCCCTCCGGTGCGGGGCGCAGATGCTCACCAGCAGCGGGGCCGTTCATGTAGGTGCCCAGCAGCCGGGCAGCGTCGTTGATTGCGCCTCGCTGAATCTCGTCCTTCCGCAAGTTTTCGACGTACTTGTCGACCCGGTGCTGCAAGTCCGGGTAGTCGGCCAGTGCGGATCGGCCCGTGCCTGGGTGTCGGTCCTGGGCGACCTTTTGCAGCTTGTCCAGGTCGAGGAGTTCCAGCAGCGTCTGGAATCCGCCGAGCCCACGGTCCTGGCCGTAGCCCGTGATCTGAGCGACCGAGAACACCGTCTGCACGAACTCGTACTGGGCACGGAAGTACGCCATCGCGTCGCCCTCGCGGGGCACGGAATTGACCAGCATGTCGGCTTTGGACGTTGCGTTGCCCTTACGAGTCGGGTCGTAGAACGCAGACTGGTTCGGAGCTGACGCCGCAGGTCGCACGTATGCCCGGTTGTTCTTGTCTCGCAATGAGAAGTGCTTGAACCGGCGGCCCTGGGCGGCGGCGACACAGGCGTAATGGGCGGGCAGCTCGCCGTCGCCTTTGAAGTCGATGATCAGCGCTCCACTACCGAGCGCAATCATCTGGGTGACGACCGACATGGTCCACACGGTCTTGCCCTGCCGGGGGCCTCCGAACACGACCGTCGGCCGCAGGAAAGTCTTGATGTCGACGCTGACTAGCTTGCCGTACTCGCCGACGCCTACCGCGATGAATCCCCGTTTGAAGTCAATGGCGTGACCCGTCCGGATCGCGGCGACTGATGCCTTCTCGCGGCGACGGTCCAGCACCCCCTCGGGGCGAGTTACGTGGTACTCCTCGCCTTCCAGGTCGTTGAGCGCGCTGCGACGGAACTGCATCCATGCGGAGTAGGCGACGCCCAGCCACATCCCGGCAGGAACAGACAACGGCACTGTTCGTAGCAGCGCAGCAGGGATGGACAGGTTCTGGGTAGTGGGGGTGTCGACGTCAAACGCGACCCACCGGACCAGAGTGAACACCTTGTCAAGCAGTCCGTGCATTTGGTAGAGCGACATGAGACCTTCGGTCTGCCAGCGCAGAGGTTGCCCTGCGCCGCCGACGACCAGGCCGATCACGGCCGCCGCCAGGGTGCTGCCCATCGCGATCAGCGCGAGTCGGGACGCCCGCACTTTCCGTAGTTGCGACGCGGCGACAAATAGCAGGTAGACCACGACCGCCAGGGGGGCCACCCAGAACAGGAGGAATGCGATGAGCGGGAAGAACCACTTCGCGTCAGGCCCGAACCGTTGCTTGTCGCCAGCACCGGACTTGTTTGCGCCGACAGTGCTCTGAACGGTGCCACCGAACAGGCCCACGCTGATTCCCCCTCAATCGTGTTGGGTGTGAGGGCACAAGAATTGCACGAGAAGGGGGTCACCGGCAGGTGCGCCCTCAGCTGTTCCGACGTCCCCGCAAGTACCCCTTGCCCTCAGCCTTGAATCCTTCGCCTCCGGCGAGGTCGATCGAAGCCGCGAGGAGTGCGTCGATCTTGCTGTCCACGTCGTCCCACTGCTTCGTCATCCCTTCGAGGCTGGTGGGCGGTGTGCCAGGCTCACGGGCAGGTGCTGATGCTTCGACGGGCTGGTCAGCAGCAGTCAAGAGAGCACTGGTTGGGTCGAACCGGGCTGCCATGATCCGGGTCATAGACCGTGCGGTCAGCGTCGGACCGAACCAGCCATGTCGGTCAATGCTGGGGCAGAACACCGGGAAGTCCCCAAAGGGTGGACTGGTGTGACAGACATGCCCGTCCCGAGTCGCCGCGGCGACCGTCACCGTGCGGATCGCTGCCGACCTGCCCCTCTCGTTCTCGGCGGTGGCTGTTTCAGCCCACCTCCACAGCCTGCACGTGGGGCAACTCTCCGGGTTATCCGTTTCGGTGATCCGTTGGCCGTCGAGCAGCGCAACACCGGCGTCTTCCCAGTGAATCTGATCGGATGTGAGGTAGGTCAGCCGCTTTCGGGTCAGCCCAGCGACTGCGATCGCCACCATTAGCGCGCTGTCGCGGCGTCCAGTCACCCCTCGCGGCCACGTCCACACGGAGACACGGTCCAGCGCAGCGTCCAGGTCCAGCCACCCCTCCCCTTCCCGGGTAGCTGCCCGGGAAGGGGGCGAGGTGGTGTATTCCGGCGCGTCGAGTGGGTTCCCGGCGGCGGCGCAGATTGTGATGACGGCGCGGGCTCGGCGGCGGGTGTTCCGGGAGGATGTCGGGCAGTCGTGTAGGAACCGGGCGGCGTCATCCCAGGTGAGGTGTGCCGGGACGTGGCCTGTTGCCGCGCACCAGTCAGCAAACAGGCGCCAGTCACTCTCGCGAGGGGACGACATCGACCCATCCACCTGATTCCACCTCCCGGCATCTCTCGAATCGGCGTCTCGTTCTTGGTCCAGTATGGCGGCGGGCGAGTCCACAGCCGGGACCCCAGTGGGTGGCCCGGCTCTTCATCTACTGTGCTGTTGCATCGGAACAAACCAGGCGCGCCAGGACTCGTCCAGTTGTCGCCATGTACGGACAGGATTTCGTAGGTGACCCCCTCTGAGGCTGAACTGCCCAAGCACGTCTCTGACAGCGTGAAGAAGGCATATGCGGCATACCGTGAGGCATACGCTGCCAGCCCTCTGTCCGCCACGCACCAGGCGAAGGCGACTCGTGTCGCGAACCTGCTGCTTGCAGCCCGTGCGGCCGGGTGGACTGCCGACCATATGGCTGCGATATGCGGTGTCTCCACACGGCGGCTCCACACGATCGCAACCAAATACGGCACCGAACCTGCCTCCTCGCCACGGTTCCCGCGAGGGCCGCTCCTTCATACCCACCTCACCACCGATCAAGCGCGCGAGCTGCGTGACCTCGCGCCCCAGGTACAGCGCACCCGAGGACTGCGCAGCTCCAACCCTGACGACGCGCGGGCCAGTGCCCGGTTCACCAACCTGCTGAGCAGTCACCGTGACCGTGGGGTCTCCTGGCCCGAGCTGTCGGCCGCCACCCGGCGGTGGGCAAGATGGCCCATCTCCGCCAATGCCCGGCCGTCTGGTGGGATCAGCACCAACGGGCTACAGGCCCGAGTCGCCCGCTGGCGCGACAACCACTGACCTGACCGCGCACTGCCGGGTCATAGTCCGAGCTGGTTGGCGGAATTGTCGACCCCGGGCGCGTATTCACGGTCGTAGACGAGCATGGTCCGCTCCGACGAGTGCCCTGTCTGGTTGCAAATGGACCGCGCTGACGCACCCGCACGGCGCGCGGTAGTGACATGCCCGGCACGCAGCGAGTGCGACCCGTAACCGCCGTGGTACCCGGCGGCTGCGGCCCGTTCGACCACAAGGTCGTAGATGGCGTCCGTGCTCATCGGCGCCTTCTTGATGACGCCCCATCGGCGTAGCACGGGCAGCAGGATGTTGCTATCCCACCCAGTCAGGTCCGGGTCGGGCTCGGTGCACACGTGGTCCCACTGATCGGCGGGGCCAGCGTCAAGGATCAGCCTCATCATCGTGGGGCGGTCTCCATCAGCGGCGAGCAGCCGAAGCCATCGCAGCCGCAGGCACGGTCCGCACATGACGGGGTGCTCCCCGAACGGGACCACTGCTGTTTGCCCTTCGCCGGTCTGGTCGGTCTTGGACTTCCTGATCCGCAAGTGCAGCCCGTCCTTCGGGTGCCGTCGCAGGTCCTCAATCCGCAGCGCCGCTATCTCGTCGCTGCGGCGCCCGGACGCGAACTCGGCCACGATCACCAGCGCGTCCCGGAGTGCCTTCACCCCGTCCGGCCAGGTGTGGAAGGTCATCCTGTCCAAGACTGTTCGAATGTCGTCGGTCAGCAAGGGCCGCATTCGCCTGGTCGGGGACTGCCGGTCCCGGCGAATACCTTTCAGCTCGCTACGAACCCGTGAGTCCCTGGTCGGGTTGGGTTGACCGGCCGTCTTGTGGACCCAGGCGATCGCAGCCAGTCGCCGGACCATGGTTGATGCCTTGTACGTCCACGCGCCACTGTCACTCTTGGTCCGACTGAGGTCGGCGATGTACCAGCGGACCGTGTCCACACTGGCGGGGATCGGCGTGAGGTTGTGCCGTTCGCAGAACGCGGCGAAGTGGTTCCAGTCCCGCTCGTAGAGCTGCTTGGTGCGCTCCGACAGCTCGTTTGCTTCGAATTGCGTTGCGAGCTGGTCGAGCCTGGCGACCTCGGTTACGACCTGTGTTGGAACGGCAGCGGCTTGCCTGGTGGTGAGGTGCTGATCGCTCGTAGTCATACGGGTTTACTCCCACCGATGCTTGTTAGGGCCGACGCGGATTCCGGCACGAGGGGCCCGGGCCGGGGTCGGCGTGGGCGTGGTGTGCGCGATCGGATCGGCCTCGTGATCAGGGTGTGTCGGTATGCCGGGAACCATGTCCTCTTGGGAACGCGGCGAACCAGTGCGGCGCCGCACTCGGGGACGCCCTGCCCGGGCCAGCAACAGACGCCACACAGCCTCGGCTGCCACGACCACTGCCAATGCGATCAACCACTGCACGACAACGCTGTTGTGGCCGTGATCGGCCAGCACAGTGCGACCGAACCACCACAGCACGGTGGTCGCAATGATCCGCAGCAGCACGCTGTCACACCTTTCCCATATGCCGGTCGCACCAGCCCTCTTGATGCTTCGCCCAGTCTGCCATCGAGCACCGACCACCCCTGGGACACCGCGCGGCCAGCGCGCTACGAGAGCGATGTCAACACAACAAGCCCGCGCGCCAAATCGGGCCTTCCACTGCTCCCTATCCAGGACTTAGTATTGGATGTGTCGGAACATCCCACTACATGAAGGGGGCCGCGGCCATGGCGACTCAGGAGCCCGTGAAGCAGTGCCCGAAATGCGGCGAGACGAAGCCGCTTCGGACTGCCTTCTACAAGGGCCGGTCCGGGTGGTGCAAGAAGTGCACCAACTCTCGTCCCAAGAAGCAGACCAGTGCCCGGCTGTTGCGGACCAGGGCCCGCAACCGCGCCACTCAGGCGTTGGCGAAGCATCATCCCGAAGAGTTCCGTGTGCTCTACGAACAGTTCTTGGAGAACTGCCAGATCGAAGCCGAAGTGCTCGACGCTGTCGCAGACCGTTTCGGCGGTGACGCGGTCCGTCTTCTGCCGGGGCGACGCGGCCCCGGGCAAGACCCTGCCGATCGGATCAATGAGCAGTGGCACAGCAACTGCACCCTGTGCAGCGAGTACCACGGAACCGGCCACATCTGCCCTCACTGTGCGTCATCACCGAACGCAATGCGTGACGGCAAGTGGGTCTCCAAACACGGTGTCAGCCAATGGGTTCCTGGCCTCGCTACGGCCGCATCATGATCGCCGTCAACGCCCAGTCCGTGCTCGGGCGGTCCTTACCCACTGCACCACCACAGCAAGCACCCACTCGGGCGCGTCGTGCAGCCGACAAGGCTGCCGAGGCAGTCGCGCTGGCGCTATTGCACGCCGTCACATGGCATCCCCGCTCCCATGAGAGGCCGAATCATGGCTGATTCCAGTGGGATTGAGTGGACGGATGCAACATGGAACCCCACGACCGGATGCGACAGGACCAGTCCAGGGTGTGACGGGTGCTACGCACTCTCGATGGCCAGACGTTTGAAGGCGATGGGCGTGCCCGAGTATCAGACGGACGGGCGACCAGAAACGTCCGGGCCAGGGTTTGGGTTCGCCATGCACGAACACCGGCTCGATCAGCCGCTGCACTGGGCCCGCGCGCGGAGAGTGTTCGTAGATTCCATGAGCGACTTGTTTCACCCCAGGGCTACGACTAGTTTCCTCGCCGATGTCTTCGCGGTAATGGCCACAAACCTACTGTCCGACAAGGACACTCACACCTTCCAGGTGTTGACGAAGCGACCGAAGCGGATGCGGTCACTGCTCAACTCGGACACCTTCCGCAACGACGTAGCCACCCGGGCAGCCGCCCGGTTCGAACCCGACCGACGCGACACAATTCGCGCAGGGGTGCGCTTCAACTGGCCGCTGCCTAACGTCTGGTTGGGCGTATCCGTCGAAGATCAGCAACACGCTGACGAACGCATCCCCGAGCTACTGACCGCGAACGCGTCCTTGCGGTTTCTGTCGTGCGAGCCGCTGCTGGGACCGGTCGATCTCACCTCGTTCGGCACGTTCTACGGCGGCGATCCACGGGAAGACACCTGGCCCCTCCTCGACTGGGTGATTGTCGGGGGCGAGTCGGGCCCTGGCGCACGGTTGATGGACCCGGCTTGGGCGCAGGCTCTGCGCGACCAGTGCGCGGACGGATCAATTCCCTTCTTTTTCAAGCAAACCGGAACACAACTGGCTCGCCGATGGGGTCTGCCCGGCAAGGGCCATGATCCCGCAGACTGGCGTGAGCCCTGGCCTCAGGAGACGCCCAATGCGTAATGCCACCAACGGAACCAGTACCGAGCCTGCGCCCTGCGCAGTTCTGCGAATCGGCCGTAGACGCGCCCTACATCTCCCCCGCGTCCTCATCGAAGGCAACAACGTGGTGATCCGCACCAGGTGCGGCCTCGACCCCAAGGACGCCGGATTCACTGAGACGACCGCCGTGCCCACGTGCACCGACTGCATCGGGACCACGTCATGACCCCGAACCGTGTCGACACCGCGCCGCGGTACTGCCGCCTCCACGGAGCCCGCCACACGTGCCGCTACACCGTGGCAGTCGTACAGCGCATCACTGGTGGGCCGTCTCGCACGGCAAAGCCACACTATGCACTGCACGACGAGCCCGGAGAGTGATGATCCGATGCCGGGCTACATCATCAAGCCGGTCATTGATGATGACTTCTACGTGGAGTTCTCGACAGTCACCGACACCATCGTCTCCTACGGGGACCGGAACACCTTCCCTGCGGAACGAGTGAGACGAGCCGATACTGAGGGCACGTCCGCCATGTACCCCGGAGCTGACGCTTGGCACGTCCGAGACCCGCAGGGTCTGTGGTTCCGCACCGAGTGGTACCCAGAGATACCTGACGAGGCGTATGCGGCGTACGTCCCGTGGAGTCAGGTTCGTGCCTTCTGCGCCACTTACCAAGACGGGAGGTTCCATCCGACGCCCGACCTCGTGGCCGGGTTGCACCGCTGCATCGACGGCGAGGCAGCCGTGTGGGACCAGGCCGGGAACCCGGTCGGGTTTGAAGCCATCGAAGTGCCTGTCGTCTGGGAATCAGGTGCCACCGCGACGACGACGAAGCCGCCGCCGCACTGCCCAGGTGCTGATCCCGTCGCCGATGACACGAAAGCCGGGAGGTAACTGCTGTGCTCGTTCATCCCATAGGGCGGCGAACTCGCCCAGTCGCGCCCATCCGGATCATCGCAGCTACTCGCCCGGACGGGACACCAGCCCTCATGTGGTCGTGCACCCGCCATACCCACCGGCAGGTGCCGCCGCCGACCGGCTACGCCGACAGGCTCGATGAGGCGATCCAAGCTGGTCTCGACCACCTCCACCATCGTCACGCGAACGCCGATCACCAACAGACGCAGCAGCGCTCCGCGCTGCGCCTTGTAGTGAATGTCCGCGAGACCACCGGAGACAGCGGGGATCGCCCGTCGGGCGTGGCCCAACAAAGCGCTTAGTGTGATCTGCATCGGAACAGCACGCATCAACGCAACGAGGAGTCACTGCAATGGTCGTTGAGAGAGATATCGTTCACGGTTACCGCCCAGGTGTGGCCCGGCCGGGGTCACCGGTCAGAGACGACACCCGTCCCATCGAGTTCGTCGACCGCGAGGATTACATCTACCACTGTCCGAACGGGCACCAGACCACAGTCACGTTCGCCGCCACGGTCGCCACCAGCACAGCCGGGGTCCCCGACATGTGGGACTGTCGGCACTGCAATGACCGTGCAGCCCTCGACCCTGACGTCGCACGCACTGTCGACCCCGATCTGCACGGGCCTGCATTCCCGGGGTCCTGGGCCACAACGTTCCATCTCCGTGCACTCCACCAGCGCCGAACGACCGAGCAACTGGAAGCGCTGTTGGACGACGCAATCTCCCGGCGCCGTAACCGGGTGAGGGCTGCCTGACACACCCCTGGCTGCCCTGAGTAGGGCCCGTCACCAGTTCCGTTTCCCTGGCTGGTGACGGGCCTCACGCGTGTCACCCATGGCGGTTAATGTCGCCCCGTCGGAACACCCGCACAACAGAAGGAGACCAGTCATGTCGCTCGAACTGCACCCCAACCCGGCCTACGCTCACGGCACACCTCATGGCACGAACGGCCATGTCACGATTCAAGGACACCGACACGACGCTGTTGACGTCCCCGGGCACCCGCGGGGAGTGTGGGTCAAGGTCACAGGCCCCGCATCTGAATGGTTCCGGGCGTCGCCATACACCGCCGCAACGTTCGCGCCGGAGGCCAGCGCTGATGCCTGAGACCAGCTTCATCACACTCCGTGTCGAGCACGATGGAGAAGCCGCGCCGCATGAAATCGACTGGCGGGCGATCGAAGCCCACCCCGCCGTCCACACAGTCACCAAGATCGCGCAGCACAGCGCGCGAGGCCCCATCGACCCAGACCTCCCGATGCTGACTCCATCCGCAGCCGACGAAGGCGCCCTGTGCGTTGTCACGACCGTCAACCACGAGGAACTTCTAGACGCGCGCGGCCGAATCAGGTGCGACTACGACGAGTACGACGTGCTGCACGCGAAAGGGATCGGCGTCGGCCTCCCGTATGACGCTGAGTTCACCGTGATCGGCGTCAACCAAGAAGGGCAGCTCATCATCCGCTACGAAACCGGCATGGAGGGACTGCGCTAACGCCAACCGCACCTAGCGTGAGAAATGGGGTGGATGCCGACCGGTCCGGTCGGTATCCACCCCATTTTGGAGCGATGCTGTTCAGAGCCGGGCGAGAATTTCTGCCTTCTTCGTTTGGAACTCTTCGTCGGTCAGCACCCCAGCATCTTTGAGCTGTCCGAGCTGCCGCAGCTGTTCCATCGGGTCGCTGCCCGCCGCAGGCGTGGGAGGCGCGGTCGCGGCCTGTTGCGCGGGCTTCGACGTCGCTAGGAAACTGCGGACCTGATCCACGAACTGCTTGCCGTTGCCCTTGTCGACGTTCTTAATCTCAGCCTTCACCCCGGCCGCGAAAATTGTCACTGTCCCAAGCATCATCCCGCTACTCCATTGGACGGAGGTGATGTTGTCGAACGCGAAGTCCTCGGTCGTCGCGTTGGTCCACCCCTCATAGGTGAACAGCAGCCGTCGGTCGGTCAGAACGAGAAGCCCGGTGCCGCGCCCGTACGTGCCGGACACCAGCATTGAGACCTTCTCGCCCTCCCACAAATGACCGGCTAGCTTCCGCAGTTCTCGGTTCGCGCCGAGCTTGTTTGCCATCCGACCGACCGCCGCCGCGATGTCTGGGCGGAGTTCGTCTTTCGCCATCATTGCCTCCCGTAGAACGTGGGGTCACAGACCCGTCAGCGAACGCTACTGGATGCCCTGCGCGCAGGTCTCGGGATTCTCACACGGGGTGATGCCCCGCGCTCACACCGTTGCTAGAGGGGACAGGGTCCCGGCCTCTGAACCGCTCGGGGTCAGTCTGTGCAGGCTCGCAGGTAGCTGCTGTCGTCGCGCTCCACCACCAGCTCGTAGTCCTCGCCGTCCGCGTCGACTACGGCATACACCCCAGGGGTCTGCCCCTGGTGCGCGTCGCGCGCAGCGCCTTCCCACGCGGGCATACCGAACGGGTCATCTGGGTTCGGGACGCTGATGAACGTGTCGCTGTCGATGACCGCGAGGTTGTTCGTATTGATCGTCATGAGTGTTACCTCCACATGTCTCGGGATGTTCCGACATGTATGAGTCAACACGGCGACACGCGCGGCCGTAACCCCCGTTTCCTACCCCAAGGCAGCTACCCGGGGCTATTCCGGGACC
Source organism: Flexivirga sp. G2 (assembly GCF_055397625.1). Taxonomy (NCBI): domain Bacteria; kingdom Bacillati; phylum Actinomycetota; class Actinomycetes; order Micrococcales; family Dermacoccaceae; genus Flexivirga; species Flexivirga sp. G2. Next base: position 5,571 of record NZ_AP039676.1, on the reverse strand, counting down.
AGCGCCCCCAACGATTTCCGAGCGGGACCAGCGGGCAGCGATCGCAGGTCAGCGCCAACTCCGTTCAGCAGCACCGCCGCTTCCGCTGGCGCGAGCCAGTGCGCGACGGTGGCGACCCGCACATGTGCGTGGTCGGGATCGTCGCCTGTGACCTCGGACCACACGGTTGCCCACACGTATCCGTTGCGCAACAGCGTCGCTTCTTCGCCGCGGTATGCCGGATTGTGATCGTCCAGCCCGTGCAGGTAAGCCACCACCGGCAAGCCCCTGGGCTGCCCCTCCTCGGCGGCAAGTTGCCATGTCCCCCATGACCCGGCACCTTGCAATGGCGCCTGTTGTGTGTCCACGTGATTCCCCAATCCCGTTGATGTTCGGTGCTTTCAAAGTACGTGAGTGCCTGGCAATCTCCGGACTTAGGTGACGAACCGGACGTGACCCATAAGCCAACATAAGATGTTGGGGACGCTCACCTACCAGGAGTCCTCATGGCACCACAGACCGCAGACACCCCACTCTGGCAGTACGCCAAACGTGAATGGGGAGGAATCGCCACCCCGAAAGCCATCAGCGGCATACCTCTCGGCTCGCCCGGCATCACCATCTACGTGCACCGGCCTGACAACACCACCCCCGACGTCGCAGCAGCCAACCGCTACCTGTCCTGGCGCCACGGATTCGTTCGCCCCACAGTGGACCTCGTGCTCGTCATCGCCGTCGCGTTCGGGTACTCCCGATTCATTGCCAGCCCAGTGCTGCTCATCATCGCGGTCGTCAACGTCCTCGTCATCGACACCGTCATCGGCGAAGTGCTCCGCCGAAAATCACTGGCTGCACTGAAAACAACCCGATCCGCACACTTCGCTGTCACTCCCGGCAAGCGGCACTGGCTCAAACCAGACACGCCACCCACCCTCGCGTCCCCAGCTGGGGCTATGGCCGTCGACCTGTTCGAGACCGTGCAGGGGCTACACAGCGAGAGTCTGGTCGACGGCCCCGAGTGGGACGAAGCTCGTTGGGCACTGTGGGACACCCTCGGCATGTCTCAACAGACCCGTGCCGCGGTCGGATGGCCCAACCTCGCCGACAGGCTCAGCACCCTGATCGAGACCGCTCGTCGCCGGTCTGCGTGACCTCCGTGTTGCAGTGCCCAAAGTGTGGAAGCGCACTCTTCACCGTCACGGCTGCCAGCTTGTCCGACAGCGGCCAGGTCGTGTCATACGACGGCCCGGCAACATGCACGGCGTGTGGCGCTCCGTTGCAACCGACAAGCGCCGAAGACGGTTCCCCAGACTCGCGATCCGTCCTACGTGAGCGCGCTTACGCGATCGCTTCTGCCGGACCGGGACAGTGGTTTCACTGGAAGACCTACCCCAGCACTCACCTAGACACCGCCCGCGTCGCCGCCAGCGACCTACGCACCGGCAAGATCAAGACCGTCGCCGCACTCGTCGGCCCGGTCGACGCCCGCACGGTCCGAGCTAGCGACGGCACGATCCGCGTAGAAGTCACCCGCACTCCCTGACATCAGCCAGGCAAACTGCCCGCCCCACTGGTGCTGTCTTTGGGACGTGAAAAACCCCGGTTACCAACAGGGTCCGCACCTGAGACGGTGAATCAGTCACCACAACCATCACGTCGAAGGACCTCACGCCATGCCGGACTACACCAAGGTCTACCTCTACGCCGAACTCAGCCCAGTCGACGGCACCGAACCCATCGCCCTCATCGACGGCGAACGCGGGCTCACCACAATTCTCATCACATTCGATGCTTCGACCGGGCGAACCCCGGACATCACCGGAGTCCCCGTGGCGAGCATCACCCCGACACCGCGGTGGGTCCCTGACGGCATCTACGACACGCTCCTGTGTCTGTCGGCCAGCCCCGACATCGACAACGCCGCTGAGTTGCGCATCGAGGGCACCGCTACCGTCCAGGACCAGGTCATCACCGGCTTCAACACAATCTATTTCAACGCCCCCGGGCCCTCTCCCGGGATGCCCTCCGACGCCGACCTGGCCACCTGGAACCGACGCACCCATGAGGCGCACCAGGACTACCTCCTGACCCGATCCAGCGACGTCTGAGGTTGCCTCTAAATACAGCACTCCCAGAACGGGTGCTGCATCTAAATACATACCATTGCATTGTTCTGCTCCGTCTGATTAACGTGTTGCCATGTCGGATCACCGCACCCCCAGGACCGCAGGCGCACTGCTGCGTGGCCTTCGCGAGAGCCTGGGAATATCCATGCGCGGGCTCGCCGAACGTCGTGGCATCACCTCATCGACACAGACACGCCTTGAAAACGGTGCCAACCTGCGCCTTTCGACACTGATCGAGTCGGTCGAGGCATTGGGTGGATCGCTCACAATCACGCTCACTCATCCGACCATCGACACGTCCTTCACCGAGACCTATGGGGCTGTCCTGGATAACCTCGACGCGGTCCTCGATGAGAAACCACACGAGTTCTTCTTCGCCGGTGCCCAATCCATATGCGGAACTGACCGCGAGTTAATCCCTGCCGTCACCGCCTTGCTGGCCGGAATGACCGCCCCGAAGTATCTTCGACAAGGCGACCGGTCGTGGGGGGCGGATTGGCTCTCTGGCAGCCGGACTCCCCCGGTTCCTCAGTTGCAGGAGTGTCAGAAGGAGCGCGGCAGCTGGCGAGCTGCGATGCGTGATAGCAGGTCGTGGCTGATTTCAGACGACGCCGAGCAAACTGCTTCCCTCATGCAACGCACCATTGAGCGATTCCACGTCACCCCTGACAGCCCACAGCCAGCACTACCCGACCATGGGACAAGCGAACAATGGGAAGCCATTCAGGCTCACCCCGACGGGGCTCTGTATGTCACCACCTTGGGCTATTGGCCATCGCTGCAAGCACTGTCCGCGTACGGCCGGTGGGTCTCGCAGGGCCTGCCACGTCTCGGTGACGCCGTCGAGCAGATCACGGCCACCGCGCAAGACAACGCCGCCATGGACAAGTTCTGGACAGACACCGGGCTGTCACTCGCGCCATACCCCAATGAAACCAAGGACCCGTTTTACGGAGGACTCATATGACCTCAACACAGGTGTCTCGGGTGCACACCGCCTTGCGCCGTGCACCATCCGAGCACTTCACCGTCGATGAGCTGATGATCGCGATCGGCGACCCCGCCACAAGGTCGGGCGTTCGTTCGGCACTCGACGTGCTAGTCCATGAAGGAACCGCCGTGAAAGTACGCCCAAACGTCTGGCGGTGCGCAGCCGGACAACCCACAGTCCCCCCGCCAGAGAGCACCGCACCCCCACCCGCGATAAGGCCAACACCGCAGCGCCAACAGGATGCTCACGCGGATGGCTCCTCCCACCGGGGCGCCCCTGTCCCATTCATCGTCGCGTGCATCCAACAAACCGCACTCTCCGACCCAGACATCGCGGCAGGAACGGGCGCCGACGAAGGACTCGTCACCGCAATCCGGGAAGCGATCCGGCTGGCCGAAGCACCCACGGCCATCGCTCCCAACCCACACCGTGATCGCGCGCCGGTGCCAGCACCACCCTCGCGCCATACGCCACCGGCAAAGACCACCCACGAGGGACTTGGCCGCCTCCGAGACCGAAGTACCCGAATCACGTTGCCCGAGCGTCCAGCTCGGCACGATCTTGTCAGCGCCATCGGAGACGAGTACGCCCGCCGCTGGTGGCGTGATGCCACTGACAGTCAACGCATCCAGTTGATGACGCACCATGCAAACTGTCCCCGACGTAGACAATGGGACCTCCCTCGCCCCATCTGGCCCGACGTTCGCGATTTCGCTACCGAGCACTCCGTCGACATCGGCGACATGACCGACACTCTCCGACGCGCGTTCTGGGCGCAGGTCATCAGACTTGACCGGGCCAAGGCCGATGTCGCATAGCCCGGTGACCACCCCGGCTCTCCTCACCACTGAACAGGCCGCCGAGTGGTTGACGGTGACTCCGGCCGCGCTGCGGGCATGGCGAACTCGTGGAGGTGGCCCAGCGTGGATCAAACTCGGTAATCTCGTCCGGTACGACGTCGCCGACCTCCGCGCTTGGCTAACTGAGAACCGCGTGACTGACCCGCCTCACTAGCGAAGCACCAGCGCCACTTTGGCCTATCCCCCACACGCTCACGGGCTACCGGTGGTATGCCTCTCACTCGGACCGCTGCCAAGTGTCTTGATGCTGTTTGCCTCCTGCTACGACGATGCGCTGCTGCTGCTGCGCCGAGGAAACCGTGGTTCCACTGACCCCCATATGCACGTAAAGTCATGGACATCGGAACATCCGCAGCACAACGCTTTAAGGAGCGGTCGCAGTGAGTGAGGCGCAACACCGCCAGTTCCCGAACAGTCCGGCACCCACGGCATGCCCATGCCTTGCCTGCCTTGTCCGCGCCGACATTGAGGTGTGGTGGATGGTCGTCTGTGACGAGTGCGGCAACAAGCGCTGCCCGCACGGCACGGATCACGAGTTTGTATGTACGGGCAGTAACGAACCAGGACAACACGGGTCGCGGTACGACACTGTCAATCAGCAGACTGGGGGCGACGCGCAATGAGCGATTGGGAGAGCACCCAGGAGCATGGCTACGGGGACACAACCGACTGCAAGTGCGGGCGCAACTTCGCCAAGGTCCGAGGACTGCGCGAGCACCTGACCAAGCAACGCCGGATCGCCGCCGGTCAGGCGGCACGCACTCAGCAGCATAGGGGCGGTGATTCCGAATGAGCCGGATCGTCTTGGTGGTCGATGTTGGCCAGGGTCAGGAAGCCGTGATCTTCGCCGACCAGCGCGATGCCGAGGCATTCCTAGAGCGGAACCGAGCGGTTGATGAGTGCGCGCAAGGGATGGTGCCAGTCACCACGCGAGGTGAGGTCATTCGTGCCGCCAATCAGCAGATTGAGGGTGAGAAGTGATGCCTGCAACGAGCCCTGCTGCCACGTTGGCAGCGATCGATGAAGCGCCGACGCCCGATGCCATGCGTTGGTCGCCGGGAGAAGGGCCGCGAGCTGCTGTCTTTGCACCGTATGGCGTGTGCCGGGTTTGTGGGGTGGTGCTCTGTTCGTGGGAGGCGGATCACGAGGTGTGTCCGCCGACGCCGATCTTCGATGCTGTTCCCAACGGCATCCACCGGTCCTGCGAAGCCCGAGCACAGTCTGCGGGTGATCAGCGATGAAGCTCACGGCTCTTCAACTCGACGTGCTCAACCAGCTCGATGGCAAGCCGCGCACGCCGATGGAACTCGGCGGACGGGACGGCAGTGGGCACAGCAGCATCCTTGCCGCGTTGGCTCGAAAAGGACTGGTGGAGAAAACTGTTCGGTCGCCGGGTGTGCGTGGCTCGTACTACTACGCGATCACGACTGACGGCGACCGTGTTCGCCGTGACGCTAATCAGCAGACTGAGAAGCAGACATGAGGACCTGTAGGGCGACGAAAGCCGGACCGGTGACGCTGTGGACCTGCTCTCGCCAGCGTGGGCACCGAGGGCTGCACACTGCTAGAAACGTGGCTGGCGTCGTGGTGAAGCGGTGGAAGGGCAAGGCACGCA